>VFZK01000018.1 GCA_016871215.1 Acidimicrobiia bacterium
ATTCTGAGTCTGACTTTGTTCGAAAGAAGGCTGATTTTACAGGTACTTTCAGAGATTGAGCCCGCACCTGCTCAGCGGCCTATGAGCAAACAACTGAACCTATTCAACTTATAGTTGGACACTAGTGGTCAAACATAATGAAAATTCCGGCCCGCTGCCCGCGCCTCCCACGTTTCTTCGAATTGATCGAAAACGCCAAGATCGAGACGGCTACGATCTTCGTTTTGTCGCTCCACACAGCGGGTGGCATTGAGGGTTGCCCAAACCGGTGGTGATGGCGTTGTTGGGCAACGATCCTGAAGCAGCCACACGGGCCATCTGGAAGCATATCGATTCGGTCATGGAGCGAATCATTGAGTTCGAGGATGAAGAAATCGGAGGACCGCAAAACCCGCTGCCGAAGGGTAGAACTTACAGAGTCGACTGAACGGGTATTTGAGGGGCATTTGAAGTCTGTTGTGCGACGACTAGGGGTGAAGAGCACCCAAGGAGAATAAAGCGATGTCGGAAGCCAAGAAAACTACTCTGCTGGTTGCACTGCTGCTGATCTTCGGTAAAGCTCCCTTGCAAGAGACCTATGCCCAGAACCTGGGCAGGATCTCTGGGACCGTCACCGACCAGACGGGGTCGGTCGTGATAGGCGCTAGCATTGTGGCGATCAACATGGACACCGGGGTTCGAACGCCAACGACCACCAACGACGCAGGCAACTACAATCTTCCTGCGCTCCTGCCCGGACGATATCGAGTCGAGGTCGAGATGCAGGGATTCAAGAAGTACGTCCGCGAACCAGTGCTCGTTTCTACAGCGACTCCCGTCGGTCTGAAGGTCGCGTTGGAACTGGGCGAGGTTTCGACCGAGGTCTCCATCACCGGGGCACCCCCACTCCTTCAGACCGAGGAGGCCGCTTTGGGAACGGTCGTCGAAGACAAAATGATTCGCGACCTACCCGTCGCACTGGGCAGAGACACCGCAATTGCTTCGGGAAGGCGCCAGCCGACTTCCTTCATGAACCTGACTCCGGGCGTCAGCGGCAATGAGTTCAACAAGACCGTGAACGGTATGCAGCGCCGAGGAACAGAAGTCAGTACCGATGGTGGCGCAATCGAAGCGCCGGAGCATTTTGGACAGGTTGGCAATGCGACTCCGCCGTACGACGCGGTAGGAGAATTCAAAGTGGTTGCGGGCGTACCGGAGGCAGCGGACGGTAATACCTCCAGCGCAGTCAAGCTAAACCTGAAGTCGGGTACCAATGATCTCCATGGCAGCGCCAATTGGTTTCATCGAAACGACATCTTCGATTCGTCTGGGTTTTTCGGCGGAACCCCGACGACCCGCAGAATCAGGCCGAGGGTGCGCCAGAACGAATACGGCTTCACCGTCGGTGGTCCGATTTGGGTTCCGAAAGTCTACAAAGGGAAGGACAAGACTTTCTTCTTCCTGAGTTGGGGGCAGTTCAAAGTCCGTGGTGGTGGAACGCCCGTCGTCAGGACCTATCCCACAGAGGCTTTCAAGAGAGGAGACTTCAGCAAACTGACCGACCGGCAAGGGAATTTGATTCCTATTTTCGACCCGTTGTCTGCACCGAACGATGGCGTGTCTGCTCGGACTCAGTTTCCCGGGAATATTGTTCCGACCAATCGAATCGACCCGCGGGCCTTGCAGGCTGTGCAGTTGATGCCGACTGCTCAGATCGATCGTGCCTTTGATAATTTCACAGCCCAGAGACCTCGTCCAACGGACGATTGGTTTTGGAGCCTCAAGTTGGACCACACCTTCAATTCACGCCACAAGATCAGCGGAAGCTACTGGTGGGCGCACGCGGAGCTTCTTGCATTCAACGGACAGCCTGGGGCTACGGATGACGGCGGCGCAACCTTCGAAATTGGTGGGGGTACCGCGGTCAATTACAACTGGCTGGTCAACAACGCGGTTGCCAATGAACTGCGCGTGAACTTTGCCAGAAGTAACACGGGAAGCGGGCCTCTGCCTGGCCAGGACCTGGGGTCGAATCCATTCAAGATCGCCAATTATCCCTTCACGGTAGGCAATCTGTTCGTTGGCGCTGAAGGCTATAGCAGGGGACCGGGAGTATCGGGCTTCAAGTACACATCAGGCGAGGTGGGTAGCAACAGCTTCAGCGACAACTACAGTCTTGCCGACACAGTGAGCTGGATCAAGTCCAATCATTCGGTCAAGTTTGGATTTGAGCATCGCATTCGAAAATACATTGGAAGGGGCGCGGGATATTGGTTTCCCGAATTCCGGAAGTTCCTGACTTCGAACCCAGCCTCCCCGAGTTTCGGTGCCTGGGGTGACGGGCTGGCCACCTTCCTGTTGGGCGATGTGTACGAACAGTTCGGCCAAAACGATGCCACTCGGAATGGAACCGTAGGCCAGCGAAGCTCCTGGTTCGTGCAGGATGCCTGGAAAGTGAGCCCCAAACTCACACTCACTCTAGGGGTCAGGCATGACATCGCTCCGTTGAACCAAGTCAACAACGGAAGCTCCTCGTTCGATCCCACCGCGCCGAACGCCGGCGCGGGAGGCCGGCTCGGCGCGCTGCGCTTTGTCGGAGTGCAACGGTACTACGAAACCGATCGCAACCAGTTTGGACCTCGATTTGGCTTGGCGTACGGTTTGAACGACAAGACCGTGGTACGTGCAGGCTACGGAGTGCTGTATCAAATTGGCGCTGCTGAGCTGGGCTGCTGCCCTGGGGGATTGCGGCAAGGATTTCAGAGCGCACTGCCGCTGCCTCCCGTCGGCCAGCCTTCGGTTCCGATCTTTAATATCTGGAGAACAGGCGCGCCCATAGATCCGAACGTGGGCAGGCTGCCGAATACGGATCCAACCCAGGTGAACGGGCGCGGCCCAACTTGGCTCCACCCCTCTTCGACTAAAGCCACCCGCGTCCAGCAGTGGACGGTCAACATTCAGAGGCAGCTACCCAGGAATGTGGTGTTCGAAGCACGCTACGTCGGTTGGAAGGCGCAGGGGCTCTTCAGCACTTTGGACAATATCAATCAGGTCGATCCCAAGTTTCTATCTCTAGGCAGCACCTTGACCGCAAACATTAATTCTCCTGCGGCCGCCGCCGCTGGAATTACCGCGCCCTATCCTGGCTTCAATGGCAGCGTCGCGCAAGCGTTGCGGCCGTATCCGCAGTACACGCGTATCGGCTCGCTGTATGAGGCGCTAGGCCAGGCAAACCACCATTCAGCCCAACTTCAGGTACAGAACCGGCTGAACAAGGACTTGGTGTTTCTGGCGAACTACGTCTGGGCCAAGACACTAACCAACCAAGGTCTGGGCGGTGGATTCGGAACTTCGGCTCAGGACCAGTACAACCGAAAACTCGAGAAGGCCCGCCAGCTGCTGGAAGCGCCCCACGAGCTCAAGGTCACGTGGGTGTATGAGGTGCCGGTCGGAACAGGCAAGCGCGCTCTAGCCAATGCCCCCAAGGCGATCAATGCCGTGGTGGGAGGATGGGCACTCGCAGCAGCTCAACGCTACAGCGCCGGTTCCCATTTGGCGATTACCGGCGGAAACCCGTTGCCGATTTTCGCCGACACCATCCGTCCCAACCAGATCGCGGGAGCGAAGGTCCAGATCAATCCTGGCGGCAAGTTCGATCCTGCAAAGGACCGTTATGTGGACATTGCGGCTTTTGCGCCGAACGCTCAGTTCACCTTTGGCACCGCGCCCCGCGTCCAGCCTGACCTTCGCGGATTTGCCTTCCTGAACGAGGATTTCTCCCTCATCAAGCGAGGCGGGCTGGGAATCAACGAAAACACGAAGTATGAATTGCGCGTGGAGATGTACAATCTCTTCAACCGGGTGGTGTTTGCGAATCCGAGAACCAATTTTAACGACCGAGGAACCTTTGGAACGGTCGCAGGCCAGGCTAATCTTCCCCGCCAGATGCAGTTCGGGATGAAAATCCTTTGGTGAAACGCTTACCTTGAACAGGCGAGAGGTGCTATCTCTCGCCTGTTCGAATTCTCCTTCCTCCTAAGACCTCCCTCCGCCGTCGGAGGGCATGCGTGAGGTGCGCGGATGATCGGCAGACGCCGTTTGCTCACTAGCAGCCTTTTCGCTGCCGGATTCGCTTTTGCCAAGCCACGCCTTAAAGGGCAAACATCCACTGCGAGCACAGCTGCCTCGCCGAAGGCAACGAGCACACCCTCCTTTGGCCGGCGTGCGGTTGCCGGCAAAGGCCAGAAGTATCTTTTCATTGACGACCAGGATATCGAGGCGATCGACAACCTGGCCCGTCGTCTCCACCAACCCCAGAAGTTTGCTAACAACGTCGTGATTCGCCCGGAGTATCGCTGGGAGAACGCCGGTATCCAGATTCGCACGACCCCGATTTGGCTCGCGGATGAAGGCATCTTCAAGATGATCTACTTGACGAGTGCCGAGGGTCCAGATCCTGGGGTTACACTGGATGTGACTGGCGCGCCAAAGGGGTCGGAGAGCTACGCCTGCTACGCTACATCGGTCGATGGCATCAACTGGGAAAAGCCGTTCTTGCGCCTGCACGACTATCCCGCGCTCACCTGGCGCGGCACACCAGTCGGAAAAGAGAACAACATCATCCCTAGCGCAAACGGGCTGCTGCAGGGGCCGATCTACGATCCTCACGACCCGAACCCGCGGCGGCGTTTCAAAGGCCTGCGGTATGGCGGGGGTAAACTGCAGTCCATGGCTTCCGGCGATTTCCTGAATTGGGAGACGCTGTCAATACCAACACTCCCCAGCCAGGACGAGTCGCATCTGACCTACGACGCTGAACAGCGACTATTCATCGCGGCTGTCAAACGAAGAGGACCTTATGGCCGATCCTGGCATTTGATCACCAGCCCGGATTTCGAGCATTGGCAGGAGCACGGACTCATCTTTCACGCCGATCAAGTGGATCAGGAGAATGGCAATGCCCGTCTGCGGCGCTTTTTCGACGATCCAGCCTACCTGAAGCCAATCTACAACCGGCCTGAGGAATGGCGAACCGACGTTTACAACTTTCCGATCTTTCCTTACGAGGGACTCTACCTGGCGACGCCTGTGATGCACCACTGGTCGGGCAAACACGCGCCCATGTACGAGAATGTCGACAGCCGTAAGTCCGTGGAGCTCGCCGCCAGCCGCGATCTGCGCCACTGGGTGCGTGTAGCCGAGCGCACGCCGTTTCTGGAGATGTCGCCCGTAGGAGACGGCAGCGCCTACGATACGGGCCAAATCCTCATGACCAACGAACCAGTCGTGCGGAACAACCAGCTGTGGTTCTACTACTTGGGGATCCGGCACCGCAGCCAGACACTCGCTGACACGCTGCAGCGCAAGTACCTGGACAGCAGTGCCCTCTCTGTGGCGCGACTGCGCATGGACGGGTTTGTCTCGCTCAAAGGGGGGCCCGAGTGGGGCTCGGTATCGACCAAGCCGATCAAGGTGACAAGCCAGCGCCTTCGCGTCAACTGCGACTCCTGGCGCGGCCGTGTGCTGGCAGAGGTCGTCGATGCCGACAGCGGCCAGGCAATTCCCGGGTTCTCCCGCGCGGACAGCGTACCTGCCATCATCGACAGTATCGATCAACCAATGCGCTGGAAGACCAAGAACGACTTGGCAGAGCTCAGAGGCAAGACGGTGAAGCTGCGATTTCACCTCTGGAATGCCGAGGTGTACTCGTTTTGGATAGCGGGATAGCCCATGCCGGGTTTTTCCGGTTTGCTTGATTCTGAACGCACAACCTGCCTCTGCCTCCGCCACAAAAACACCAATGACACTCTTCGATCGCAGAAAATTTTTGCTGACCAGCGGGATCGCCGCCGTGGGCCCACACTTGGGCAAGCCCACCGGCCATCGCTTGGGCGCAATCACGGAGGCCGCACCCTTAGAAAAGAAGGACACGGCATTTCGTGTTCCGCCAGGACAGCGGCAGCTTTCCCTGGATGACCATGGGATAGGCCGGCTCGAAAACCTCACGCGAAGGATCCATCAGCCTGAGAAGCGCGGTGCTGTTGTCCGCAGTGCGAACCCTTCGCAAACCATTCAAACTCGCACCGCGCCGGTGTGGGATCCTGCGCAGGGTTTGTACAAGCTTTGGGTGACCGGCACAGACCAACCACTGCGGCTCAGCCACGACGGGCTTCACTGGACTGCTGGACCTCAGCCGAATCGGCCGGTGAGTCACGTTGTCTATGACCCGAAAGATGCCGATCCTGGCCGGCGCTTCAAGGCAGCGTTACTGGATGAGGGATTCGCTGTTTCACCCGATGGCATCGAGTGGAAGAAGTTGGACGTTCCAAAAATTCAGAGCGCCGACGAAGGTAATTTCAGCTACGACCCGCAGCATGGTCTTTTCATTCATACGGTGAAACGCCGTACCAAGTTCGGCCGGTCGGTCGCCATTGCGACCAGCCGCGATTTCGAGAACTGGCTTGACTACGGCATCGTCTTTCACACCGACGAGCTCGATCAAGAAGAGGGACGAAAGCGCATCATCCAACGACGCGCCAATCCTGCGTTGAAGCAGACCGAATTCGATACGCCCGAGCAGTACAGTTTGCAGGTTTACAACATGGGAGTCTTTCACTACGAAGGGCTCTATGTCGGATTGCCGTCGATCTATCATCTCGCGGGCAAAGTGCCGCCGGGTTGGCCAGGGTTCGACAAGTTGAATCTTTCCCCTGAGATTCGCAGCAATGTGGCCAAATACGGCGACTGGACAGGCTTCTACCACATCCAAGTTATCGCGAGCCGCGATCTGCGGCACTGGGAGCGCGTCGCCGAGCGACAGCCATTTCTGGAAACGTCGCCGCTTGGAGCCGGCGCCTACGACATTCAGACGATCATCGGCCCTTCCGCCCCGGTGCTTCGGCAGGATGAGCTTTGGTTCTACTACACGGGTATCAAGAACTATGCCTACATCAGTTCCGGAAGCGAGCCTGGCTACAGCGACTACTACCCCGACAAAGGCGCCATATGCCTGGCCGTGCTGCGGCGCGATGGATTCGTTTCGCTAAGAGCGGACGACGCTCCAGGGGTGTTACTTACCCGGCCTTTCGGGCTGGCTGGAAAGAGACTCTTCTTAAATGCTGACGCTGGCAGCGGCGAAGCGAGGGTTGAAGTTCTTGATGACCAAAACCAAGTCTGCGCCACCTCAGCCCCAATCACGCGTGACCTCGTACGGAGCGAACTCACCTGGAAGCAGGGTAACCTTGCCGGTTTAGAGGGCCGCTCCATAAGCCTTCGTTTCACCCTTCGGAAAGCAGACTTGTTTTCCTATTGGCTGGAGGCGTAGTCACCTACTGGAAGGTTTCAAACCCAAAAAGCCATCAGCCGTCATGCACGCTCCACGACATCTCATTCTTTGCGTGGTCCATTGCGTCTTGTGCATCTGCTTTGCACCGCTTTGTGGTCGGGGTGCCAGTCCAGTCAAGATGTTTGCAGGGGTTGGGTCTGAGGACATCACACCTGAGTGGCCCGTGCGGCGAGCCTTTGGCAATCGTCCGCCTATTCAGCAGAGGTACGACCGAGTCGAAGCCAAGGCGCTTGCGCTGAGCGATGGCAAACAGCCTGTGGTTCTGGTCACGGCAGATATCGGGTATTTCTCGCTCTCGCTGAGCCAAGAGATCCACAAGCGAGTTCGCCGGCTGGGGCTGGAACCGCGTCAAGTCGTGTTGAACGCTTCGCATTCACATTCAGGTCCCGCTGTTTCGCCCGTGCTCGACGTGCTGGAGGAAGACCAGATCGATCGCCGCTACCAGGAGCACTTCATCTCGCGAGTTGTTCGGGCCATTGAGAGTTCTCTGCAAGACCTGCAGCCTGCACAGCTGAGCACCGCCGAGGCCGAATGTGAGGTTTGTATCAACAAGAGACTCGAAGGGCGCATGGAGCCTAACCCAGCGGGGCCGATGGATCGCCGTGGTCGGCTTCTCATCGTCCGTGCTGCGAAGACGGAGGTCCTGCGGGCCGTCCTATTCCTGTATGGCTGTCATCCGAGCGACCAGAACGACGAGGCTTTCGGGGCTGATTTCTTCGGTTTTGCCCGAGAAGAGTTGGAATGCCGGAACCCCGGTGTGGCCCGGCTCTCCGCCCAAGGCACAGGCGGCGATGCGCGGGTCGATCATCGAGACGTTTCGGGCAAAAAGTTCTTCTAGGGTAAATTGGCCCAAGTCGCAGACACGCGCTCTTACGGAAAACGTCTTGCCTACAGCGTGGAACAGGCTCTTAGAAACTCTCCGCGTCTGATCGAAGGATCTATCGACTCAGCGACGGCGCACCTGGATCTGCCGCTTGATAATCTTCCCAAGCGAGACCAGTACGCGCAGGCTGCTGCCAGCGACGATGTCTGGAAGGCTCGCTGGGGACGCCATTTCCTGTCGCTTCTGGACCGGCAGGCTGCCATCCCCAGAACCGTTCCTTACACGGTGCAGGCGATTCAAATTGGGCCGGCCTTCGGATTGGTCGCTCTCGACGGCGAAGTCTTTACCCAGATTGGTTTGCAAATCGAGCATCAGTTGAGACCTCGGCGCACCTTGGTGCTCGGCTATAGCAATACCTCGGCGGGATACATCCCAACGGCGAGCGAGATCCCAAAAGGAGGTTTCGAAATCGAAATCTTCTATTGGTGGCTCGCTCCCGCACCTTTTGCTCCGCAAGCGGAAAAGGTGGTCGTCGATGCCGCTGTCAAGTTGGCACGCGAATTGGGCATCTCCAGGCCTGCGCTCCAGTGAGGACGAACGCTTGGAGAGCGGTAGCTTGCTTGCGACAACTTTTCCGGCGCCAACTTGACGGTGCCTGCCGCTTCGAAGATCGAGACTTCCCGAAAGCGGCAAAAGGCAAGCAAGTTGCGGCGTTCCAAACTATGTCCAATCGCCATCGCAGGGGGTAAATCATGAGAGGAACGGACTTCCGTTCGAGGCGTGATTTTTGCAAGAGAGCGACAGCGGGGTTGTGTTGGTTGTCGAACCCTTGGGCTCACAACGTGGCATGGTCCTGGGCAGCGGCTCAGCAACCGGCTGCGAAAAGCAGCCAACAAAGCGCATGGGATCCGGAACCGTTCGTGGATTGGTTCGAAGTATGGCCGGGAGCCATGGCCTACGAAAAGGATGGCCGAGCTTGGGTGAGCGAAGCGCCTCAAGGTGTGAGGCTCTCCGTGCAGCACCCCGAAAAGTCGCCACCGGTGCTGGTTGCGGATCAACCTTGGGAGTGGGAAGTGGGCACGTACGGCAATTTGTTGTTCGAAGACGGACGCTACCGAATGTGGTATGGAGTTCGGGGCAAGGCCGGCCAGCAGGGATCGCTTTGTTATGCCGAGAGCAAGGACGGCTTGCAATGGCACAAGCCACGGCTCGGATTGCACGACCGCGATGGGTCCAAAGCCAACAACGTCGTTTATCCAAAAGTAATCGAAGGGTCGGTGTTTCACGACCCAAGTGCCCCGGATGCGGAGCGGTATAAGTTGATCAGCATGGAAGGCTCCGCGCGATATCAAGGCAGAGTCATTCGCAGTCCCGAGATAGAACAAGTAGTCAAAGAGCTCGAAAAGAAAGGCATCTCACCCGCGGACATCTATGGAAAGGAATTGCGTTTGTTGGGCGAGGTGGTCGGAGCTGTCTCTCCAGATGGGCTTCGCTGGACGCGAGTTCCAGAGCCACTCTTCAACAAGTTCTGCGATACACAGAACGTTGTCGTCTACGACGAAGGACTCAAGAAATACGTTGGCTATTGGCGTACCGGCTACGGCGGGCGGCGCAGCATCGCTCGATCCGAGACGGACGATTTTCGCCGCTGGCCACAGCCTACGGTGGTATTGCATCCCGATGCTCAGGACTCTCCGTCAGACGATTATTACACCAACGCCTACTGCCGCTACCCTTATGGGAAGATTCACCTGATGTTTCCGGCAATCTACCGGCGTACCCACGACTTGGTGGATATTCAGCTGGCGGTAAGCCGTGACGGACTTAACTGGACCTGGCCGGAGCGGCAGGCGATCGTTCCGCTCGGCGGCGAAGGCAGCGGAGAAACAGGTTCCCTTTATGCCAACCCAGGCCTGTTCCCTTTGGGTGACAACAAGTGGGGATTGCTCTACTGGTCCAGTGACGAGCGGCACAACGAGTCCTATTACTATCCTGAAGATCCCAACGTTCGTCCTGGAGGCAAGTTCCGTTGGGCCATCTGGAAGCGAGATCGCCTTGTCGCATTGGAAGCCAAGAGCAAGGGACAGGTGACTTTGAACAAACGTTGGTGCCAAGGTACGCGAATGCTCTTGAACTACCAGACCGCTCGCAACGGCTCGATTCGAGCCGAGTTGATCGAGCCGACGTTGTGGCCGCCGGCACATGTAGAACCGGTGAAGGGATTCAGTTTTGCCGATTGCGAGCCTTTACGAGGCGATAACTTGGCGGGCGAAGTTCGCTGGCAAGGGAGCGCCGATCTTTCGAGATTCAAAGGGCGCACGGTTTGCATTCGCTTCGAGCTAAATCAAGCCAAGCTTTTTTCGCTAACGGGCTTTTCCGCCTTCGACCGTGATAAGAGCCCGGGTGTGTGACGGTCTCCGGCTCGTTTTACGCAACGCCAGCCTGTATGCCCTCTGGCCGGAACAATGAGCGCCTGTGGAGCCCGAGTGTGGTTGAATGTAGCCAAAAGAGTGAACAATGAGGAGCCGAAATGCCTTCCGTCACGCGTCGAGATTTCATCACCGCTTCGGGACTAGTCGTGAGTGCTGGGCTCCATCCTGTTGGGGCCGCTCAATCGAAATCGGGCGCGGTGCCGGCAGCAAACCCCGTCAGCTTCGCCATTCCGAAGGGCCAGCGACAGCTTTTCCTGGATGACTACGGTGTTGCCAAGATCGAGAATTTGGTCAGGACCATGCACCAGCCGCTAAAGAAAGGTGCGGTCATCCGGCCCGATCCGAGTCGAGGCGTCACTTCCATCCAGATTCGCAGTGCCCCCAATTGGGACCCTGAGGCAAAGCACTTCAAATTTTGGATCATGAGCCAGCCGGACGATCTCAAGGATGGCATGGGGACCTCGGGCTACTACGAGAGCCCCGATGGACTGCATTGGACGGCGCCACCTCTTGGCCAGATCGAGAGCCGTGGATCTCGGAACAACAACTTCGTCACCGTGGCGGGGCTTAACTCGCGGCCGGATTGCGCGATCTACGATCCTCTGGACCCAGACCCGAAGTCCCGCTACAAGGGATTTACCCTGCGCGCTCTGTTCGATCTCAAGAAAGACCCCAACGCGAAACTGCAGTGGGAGCTCCAACCTATTGTTTCCGACGGCATCACCTGGAGAAAGTTGGATGTGCCGGGCGCGGAGAGCGCCGACGAGTACAACATCAGTTTCGACGCTGTCGAAAAGCAGTTCATTGCGACCGTCAAACATGGCGGGCCCCACGGGCGCTCCGTTTTCCTTTCGACCAGCAAAGATTTCCGCCAGTGGACAAAACACGAGCTGATTTTTCATGCGGACGATCTTGACCAAGAGCTAGGACGGCGCAATATCGCCCAGCACTTTGCCGATCCCCGCCTGAGAAAGCCCTATTTCAATATGCCCGCCAAGTACAACGTCGACGTCTACAATATGGGGACCTTCCGCTACGAGGGCTTGTACATCGGAATGCCGGCGATGTATCACAAAACCGGCCAAGTCCCAGGAAGCTGGCCTGGCTTTAACAATTTCCCCAACGCTCCCGGTATCGAACTGTACCGGCGATTTGGCGATTGGGTAGGATTTCATCCGATCCAGTTGGTCTGCAGCCGCGATCTCCGTCATTGGACGCGCCTGGGCGACCGCAGGCCTTTCCTGGAACCTTCCCCATTGGGAGCGGGTGCGTATGACTTAAGTTGTCTCATTGGTCCTTCCTATCCCATCTACCGAGGCGACGAACTGTGGTTCTACTACACTGGGCTCAAATCTTACGGCGGAGAATTTGACGACGATGGCTTGGGTCGCGATCGCAGTGCCATCTGCCTCGCGGCACTTCGCCGGGATGGCTTTGTCTCTCTCAGTGCTGGGGAGGAAGAAGGATCCGTTCTGACGGAACCCTTTGCTTTGCCGGAGGGCGAACTGCACTTGAATGTGAACGCGCGCAAAGGCAGCGTTATGGTACAGCTGTGCGACGACGATGCCGCGGCTATCCCAGGCTTCGAAGCGTCGGATGAGATTCACGGTGACCATACCGACGCCGTTGTACGCTGGCCCAAGGGCCGTTTTCAGGAATGGTCACAGAAGAAAACGCGCTTGCGCATTCGGTTGCGCCAGGCCGAACTTTACTCCTATTGGATTCAATGAGTGCCGCACCATCGCTTATTGAGTAAGTCACTTAGCCGACTGGTTGTCTGCAGTGTCAAGGGAGGAGACGTGACGTCCACGTTCCAGAGAATTCCGTTTCATCTAGGAAACGTTCTCGCATCGGCTTTTCTGACTTTGCTGCTCGCTTCCAGCCACGCTGAGGCCCAGGCCACTGCATCAGGACGGACTCTCTACGTTGCCACAAACGGCAACGACAAATGGACCGGACGGCTTGCGGCTCCGAATTCCGCGGGTACCGACGGGCCATTGCTGACGCTGCCGGCTGCACGCGACCGCATTCGCGCAGCCAGAAGAGTTAATCGAACCACTGCGCCCTCGCTGGTGTTGATCCGCGACGGAACCTATCGGATGGCCGAACCGTTCGTGCTGACGCCCGAAGATTCGGGGCAGGAAAGTGACCCTCTGATTTTCGCAGCCTATCCTGACGAGCGGCCCGTGCTCAGTGGAGGACGGAGCATCGCCGGATGGAGGAAAGGTGCGGGGGAGACGTGGAGCGTCCACATTCCCGAGGTCGAGCACGGGAAATGGGTTTTTCACCAGCTTTTCGTCAATGGGCGAAGAAGCCAGCGAGCGCGCACGCCTAATCGCGGATTCTTCCGCATCGATGGTCCCAAGTCCGAAGCCGCTCCGTTTCAAATCAAGTATCGCGGCGACGAGATCAAGCCATCCTGGGCAGAATCAGGAGACGTGGAAGTGGTGGCCTTGTTCTCCTGGGCAGAGGTGCGCATGCCCATTCGCCTCGTGGATGCGGAGCGGCGTGTGGCTACACTGGCAGGAGCAGCCCAGCCTTATAACAAAGAAGCCGACGCTCGCTACTACATTGAGAATGCGCCAGACGCTTTGGATGCCCCTGGTGAGTGGTACTTGGATCGGAAGAAAGGAGTCTTGTCCTACTGGCCTCTGAGAGAGGAAGACATGAACCAGGCGGACGTCGCGGCGCCAGTCCTGACTCGCTTGGTTCATTTTCAAGGGGACTCTTCGGCAGGCAAACTGGTGCATCACGTCGTGCTGCACAGAATTGCCTTTCAGGACGCCGACTGGAATGTTGGCCCAGCGGGTTATGCTGCCGTTCAAGCGGCAGTAGAAATAGGCGGCGCGCTGAAGCTGGAGGGCACGGCCGATTGTGCTATTGAGCTCTGCTCGATCAGTCGAGTCGAAGGCTACGCTCTGGATCTGGGAAAAGGCTGCAAACGCAATCGGGTCGAGGGCAATGAGATTGCCGACATTGGCGCCGGTGGCATCAAGCTGGGATGGGGCCGAGAAGGCTTGCAACCGCCTCACACGAAGGAAGGCTATGTTGTCACGGATCGAGAAGCAGATCTCAATGAGGGGAATCTCATCAGCGACAATCATCTCCGGAATCTAGGCAACGTCTTTCCATCTGCTGTCGGTGTTTGGGCAGGCCAGACGATTGGATCGACAATCAGTCACAATCACATCCACGACCTTAACTACAGCGCCATCTCTGCCGGGTGGAACTGGGGATACGGCCCCAACCAATCTCACCATAACCGGTTCGAGTACAACCACCTGCACCACATCGGAAGAGAGATGCTGAGCGATATGGGTGCGATCTACACCCTGGGGATTCAGCCAGGCACCGTCATTCGAAACAATCTGATTCACGACGTGACTCGCTTCAATTATGGAGGGTGGGGAATCTATTTCGATGAGGGCAGCAGCCAGATTGTGGCGGAAAACAACGTGGTCTATCGCACCGCCAGTGCCGGGCTGCACCAGCACTATGGTCGTGAGAACGTCGTGCGAAACAATATCTTCGCCTTCGGAAAAGAGTACCAGTTGACGTTGTCGCGGCCTGAAGACCACCTTTCATTCACGTTCGAGAAAAACATCGTCTACTGGGACGAAGGAGCTCTGTGGGGAGGCCGGAATTGGGTAGGGAGACCGCCGGTGCCGGAGTGCGTCGAATCCAGCGCGGGCAAGGAAAGGCATCCTGAAGCCAACTGCCGGCCCGTGCGCCTCGACAACAATTTCTATTTCGATGCTCGCGGAGGCGATACCGTATCTCCAGGTATGTCGTTGCGAGATTGGCAGGCCCGCAACTACGACGTGCATTCTGTGTTTGGCGATCCTCTGTTCGCAAATCCGACCCGTTACCACTTCGAGCTGAAACCGGATTCTCCCGCGCTGAAGCGAGGCTTTCAGCCCATTGACTTGTCACGCGTGGGCCCTCGTGCGGATCGCCTGAGAGAGTTAAGGGCTAAACGGTCGGCGGTTATCGGCCCAGCTGCAGCGTCTCAGTAGACCTGAAGCAGGAAAGCGAATCGCCACGAAGCAGAATGTTAGGCCACCTGTCTTCGATCAAGGTGAAGGCTAGTCCTCGACGAACGACGTCAAAGAGGAATCATGGCTAAGGCTCTGATGCAAGGGGTCCGAGGACTCACAATTTTGTGCTTCCTGGGGCTCTTTGTAGTTCTTCTTTTACGGGCATTTGGGGACAACCCGTCGACCGAGGTCACGCTGCAGAACATCCTGGTTGCTACCGAAGCCGAAGCCAGGGCTATCTTGGAGCGTCTGAAGGCAGGAGAGTCTTTCGAAGAGCTGGCAAAGAAATACTCACTTGACGTGACCGCGTCACAAGGTGGCTATTTCGGAAAAACCCGCCTCTCGTCCTTATTGCCAGAAGTTCAGGCTGAGTTGAAGTCTGTCGCCGAGGGTGAAGTAACAGATCCTGTCGCTACCCCATCGGGTTACATGATCTTCAGAGTGGTTCCCGAGTCCGACGATTCTGGAGCCGGTGGCATGGGACGAAACCCACAGCGCAGGCGGCCCGTCGCTGGAGTGTCTCCGGTGCTCACGGATGTTTCCGGCTCGGTCGAGCTCCACGAAGCGTTTTTGGGTATTTCCAAGCCTGAGGGTTGGGACCAAGACCTGCAGGCGATCTGCGAACTCAAAGAGCGCGCCGCCCGCGATACGATCGCGGTTGCCGAACGCATTCTCAGTGAGGTGAAGCTCCAGGAGTTCGACTACTTTGAGAAAATCTTGCATATTGATCGCCTGCTGGCGCAGATGTATGCGTTCCAGGGAGACATGCCCAAAGCCATCGAGCATTTCCGCTCTGTCCAGCAGATCGCTCTCAAGTATGGCTTCAGCGGCTCGCAGATCGAGAAGCAACTGGGCATCGCAGAGCTGCGCCGTGGCGAACGAGAGAATTGCGCCGACCGCCACAACGCCAGCAGCTGTATTCTGCCCATAAGGCGGGAGGCCCAGCACACTCTCACGTCCGGCTCGGAAAACGCCACCAAGCACTTCCGGACGCATCTTGAGCGAAATCCGCACGATCTGGAAATCAGGTGGCTCCTAAACATCGCCTATATGACGCTTGGGAAATATCCTAGCGAAGTGCCGAAGGAATACCTCGTGCCACCCAGTACGTTCGAATCCAAGGAAGACATCGGCCGCTTTGAAGAAGTAGCTTCCTCCCTTGGGCTCGACCGATTCAACATGGCGGGCGGCGTCATCATGGACGATTTCAACAATGATGGCTTTCTCGACCTCGTCACATCGAGCCTCGACCCCTGCATGCCGCTGAACTATTTCCGCAGCGAAGGAGACGGAAAGTTCAGAGAGCAGTCGGCCGAAGCGGGATTGGCGAACCAGATCGGGGGGCTCAATCTCGTCCAGGCTGACTACAACAACGACGGCTGGCTCGATATCTTGGTCTTGCGGGGTGCCTGGGAGCCCGCCATGCGGAATTCCCTCCTGAAGAACAATGGCAACGGAACCTTCACGGATGTAACTCGAGAAGCTGGATTGGCCATTCCAGCCACTTCGACACAAACTGCCGCTTGGCTGGATTACGACATCGATGGCAAGATCGACCTGTTCGTCGGGAACGAGTTTGCTCCAGGGCAGCTCTTCCGCAACAAGGGCAACGGGAGTTTTGAGGATGTAGCTGCCGCGGCTGGTGTCAACCGTTCGGCCTTCACCAAGGGAGTCGTGGCGGGCGACTACGACAACGATGGGTATCCGGACCTCTACGTTTCCAATCTGGGCGAGGAGAACTTCCTTTACCGCAACAACGGGAACGGCACCTTCATGAATGTTGCCCCGCAGTTGCGCGTGGAAAAACCCATCTGGAGCTTCCCGGCCTGGTTCTTCGACTACGACAACGACGGCGCGCTGGACCTCTTTGTCTCGGGCTACTCGTACTCGTTGGTGGACGTGGCGAGCAGTTATCTGGGGTTGCCGGCCCAGACCGAAACGCAGAAGATCTATCGAAACACCGGGAAGGGGGCTTTCCAGGATGTCACGGAAGAAGTCGGGCTGGCGCGCGTGTTCATGCCGATGGGCGCGAATTTTGGAGATGTCGACAACGACGGGTTTATCGACTTCTATCTGGGCACGGGAGGACCGTCTTATGGTGCGCTTGTGCCAAACGTGATGTTCAGGAATCACCAGGGGAAATACTTCGTCGATATCACCTCGTCCTCAGGAACGGGACATCTCCAAAAGGGCCATGGGATTGCGTTCGGAGATATCAATAACGATGGAGACGAAGACATTTTTCTTGAAGTCGGGGGTGGAGTTCCCGGCGACAAATACTACAACGCGCTCTTTAAGAATCCTGGCCATCCGAAGAATCGATGGATCGCCCTTCGACTGGTTGGAGTGAAGACCAACCGCGCGGCCATTGGTGCGCGCATCAAGTTGACGTTGCAAGCTGACGGCGAGCGCCCCCGGACAATTTGCCGAAGCGTCACCAGCGGTGGATCCTTCGGAGCCTCTCCGCTCCAACAGAATATCGGTCTAGGACCGGCCACTCGAATTCAATCCCTGGAAGTCTGGTGGCCTGCAAGCGGCACACGGCAGACCTTTCACGACCTCGACACCAATCAGTTCCTCGAGATCAGAGAGTTTCAAAAGGACTATGTCAAACTGAATCGCGGCACCTTTTCCTTGGGGCACGGCCACCACCCGAAGGCGCATCGCGAGGAGAAGTAACAGTCAAAATCAGAAGGACGAAGGCGGGAAGAGAGGAGGGCGAGCCAGCCAGCGATCCTTTCTCTGCACGTTGCTGTCCCTTCGGCGATGTTTCCTCGCGAGTTGTAGCCCCAGCCCCAGCTGACCCGTACCCTTGGTCTTAGAGAGTGTTTAAAAAGGCGCCCTTTGCCTCGTAGTCCCGCCTTTAGGCGGAAGGAAATGCTGTGATTCCGGCTAAAGCCGGGACTACAAACGTAGCTGACTCCTTGAACCAGGCCTTTCTAAACACCCTCTTAGTCATGAACATCGACATGAAGAACCGTTCGATTCGGTCAAAGCCTCCGGCAGAAGGCTCTCATCACTTTTCAGCGCAACTGGCTGGGGCAGCCGGGCGGGTAGGGCTCGCGGTTCTCTTGTCACTCGTGCTTCTAGAAGGCAGCGAATCAGGCTGGCTCGCAGCCACTCAACCGGAAAAACCGGTCTCTGTGCGCTTCGAAGACGTGACAGAAAAAGCCGGCATTCGCTTCCGCCACTTCAACGCTGCCTCGCCCAAGAAATACATCCTGGAAACGATGGGTTCGGGCTGTGCATGGATCGACTTCGACCAAGACGGATGGCTCGACGCGTTTTATGTCAACGGAGGAATGACTCCGGGCGTGAACCTCTCCGAGCCACCCGCGCATGCGCTCTTTCGAAACCTGGGGAACGGTTCGTTCGAGGAAGTCACGAAGGCCGCAAAAGTTAGGGGAGACGGGGCTTTCGGCATGGGCGCCGCGGTTGGCGATTACAACAACGACGGCTATCCGGACCTATTCCTCAGCGGATATCCCCATTCCCTGTTGTACCGGAACGACGGCAACGGCATGTTTACTGAGGCCAGTGAGAAAGCAGGATTGCGGCACAGCGGCCGGCTAGCTTCCAGCGCAGGCTGGTTCGATTACGACCGGGATGGGAACCTCGACTTGCTGGTGCTGAACTATCTGGACTGGTCGTTCGAAAAGGAAACGTATTGCGGACGCCGGGAACCTGGCTATCGAGCCTACTGCGACCCGAAGAATTACTCTGGCATCTCACCTACCCTCTATCGCAACAAGGGAGACGGCACTTTCGTCGAGGCGACTCGGGAGACGAAAATCGAGAATCGCGAAGGCAAGGGGCTGGGTCTTGTGCTCGCGGATTTCGACCATGATGGTTGGACCGACGTTTTCATCGCCAACGACGGAGTCCGCAACTTCTATTACCGTAACAGTGGGAACGGGACTTTCGAGGATCTCACCTACGAGTCTGGCGCTGGCTTCAGCGACGACGGCAAATCTGAGGCCGGCATGGGCACCGATGCCAGCGACTACAACCGCGACGGCCTGCTTGACCTGCACGTCACTCATCTTAACCACGAACTTAACCGGCTCTATCGAAACCTAGGCTCCAACCAGTTTGAAGACGCGACCGTCAAAGCCGGCCTCGGGCAGGGACTCAGCCTGTTTAGCGGCTTCGGTACGCGTTTTGCCGATTTGGATCGCGACAGCTGGCCCGACTTAATCGTCATCAACGGGCATATTCTGGACAACATTCACCTATACCACCCGCAGGTAAGCCATGCAGAAGAGGGGCAAGTGCATCACAACGCCAACGGAAAGTTTGTAAACATCACCCATCAGGTGGGCGGGGCAATTTCGAACCGGCGTGTGGGAAGAGGATTAGCCCTCGGAGACTACGACAACGATGGAGATCTCGACCTTCTCATCAGCAACAATGGTGAAAAGGGGGAACTGCTGCGAAACGACAGTGCGGGCAACCACTGGTTGGGCTTGAAGCTGGTTGGAACCCGTAGCAACCGCGACGCCGTCGGAGCTCGAGTTCGCGTTTCTTTCGGATCGAATCAGACAACAGACCAGATCAAGGGCGGCACCAGTTATCTGTCGAGTGGCGAGCTACGCCTGTTTTTTGGGCTCGGATCTGCGACCCGAGTGAGCCAGATCGATATCGAATGGCCGAGCGGAACAAAGCAGACAGTCGCGGACCTCCCGGCCGATTCCTTTCACGAAATCGTCGAACCAGTTGATTCGAAGCCGTAAAGCGGTTTCTTTTTTTGGCAGCGACTCCATCGGTTTCGGCAGTCACTAGCTTGGATGGGAAACCGGCAGCAAAATGCTGGGCTGCCCGTCACCGACTGGAAACCCGTGTCACGTGTGCCCATTCCCACGGGCTTTGTGAGGCCGCGGAAGGCCCGGGGCGCCTCCCAACGGTTTCTCTCAGGCGCTCACGTTCGGCCTCTGCCGGCGCGCGGGTCGGCGTCCTTACATCACACGACCATTGGGGAGCCCCACCGTCAGGCAGAGCTACGGCTTTTGATGGGATTAGCGAATGATGCAGAACGTTATCCGTTTTGGGTAGCGAGGGTCAGCGCCCTGGGCTGTCCGTGGGCTTTTCGTGGCGATCTACCAGTACCTGCGGCCAACGCACCGGCGCGGTGATCGTCGCTTCCAATGCGGGGATATCAAGGGCGCGAGCCTTTGGCCTGTTGTGGCTCGATTCTTGCCCAGCCTTCCCAGTGATTCCGGAGGCTCAATGAGACAAGGCGATGTCAGTCGAAGAAGCTTTGTGAAAGGGCTTGCAGCCAGTCCGCTGCTGGGCAACCTCCTTAGCTCGCAGTCGCTCGCCGGTGCAGAAGTGAAACGCGTCGGATCAACGGCTGAGCGGTTGAAGGCCAAGCCCTACGAAAAGAGAGTTTGCCGGGTTGAGAACTATCCCAGCTGCTTGATGCCCGAAGAGTCCTACATTGGCCTGTCGGTGGAGGAATACGTCGAGTTGATCCATGAAGCGGGATTGGAAGTTCAGATCGTGGCGGGCGAGATCGACCGGGGTACGCCCCGTTTTCGCTCGAAAATGCTTCCTCCACGCCCAGATGTGGATCGCGACCGTTTGCCGCAGTTTCTGAAGCTGGCTCACGAGAAAGGAATCCTGGTTCTTGCGTATTACCCCATGATCTACACCAAGCCGTTGAGGAAGATTCACCCTGAGTGGCTGATGCGGTTTCTGGATGATGGCAGGCCGAAGCCGGAAAACCTGGGCTGGTTCTGCTTCAACTCACCCTACCGTGATTGGCTGGCGCGGTACCTTATCGAGTATTTGGACAATCTCGATCTGGATGGCTTCTACTTCGATGACATGAACTGGGGATCGCATGAGGACTGGCCGTTCACTCCTTCCTGCTGCTGCGAGTACTGCGAGAAGCTCTTTAAGGAGGAAACCGGCTTCAGGATACCGGCCAAGGTCGACTTTGGCTCTCTCGACTTCAAGCATTTCGTCAACTGGCGATATGAAAAGACGAAGGGAATCATGGCGTACCTAACCCAGCAGGTCAAAGCCAAGTATCCCGACGCTGTGCTGGACTTCAACTACTACGGACGGCACAAGGCTGATTGGTCATTGGGACATCCGATCAATCCTCTGGGCCTGGAGAAAGTCGGCGCCTACTTCTTCGCTGAAACCAACCCTGTTGAAGATGGCTCCAGTTTCACTGCGAAAGTCGCCAGGGCTCACGGTTCTCCTTTTGCCATCTGGAGACATGCAGTTCAGACGCTGCCCGAAGTCATTTCCTCTTCAGCGCCTGAGGCTGAGCCGCTTTCCCCCACGCTTCACGGTTTGGCAGCTCTAGCCAACGGGGGTGCTGCATTTTATGGCATGTTCGATGGGCCGATAGTTTTGCGAAAGAACCTGATGAAAGCGATCTTCCAGGAAGCTAAGAAGCGCGCGGATTACATGGATGGCGAGACGGTCAAGTATGTGGCGCTCCACCATTCCCAGCAAACCCGCGATTTCTATTCGTCGCCCACAGCTCAGTATGGCCTGCGGGTCACTAAAGGCGTTTTTGAGATCCTGAATCAGTCGCAGTTGCTCGTCGACATTGTCTTCGATGAGCAGCTGAAACGAGAGAACCTTTCGGCCTACAGAGTTCTCTTCCTCTCCAACAGCGCTTGCCTTTCGGACAGGCAGGTGGACGAGATCCGAACCTTTGTCGCCCAAGGTGGCACACTCATCGCCACCCATGAAACCTCTCTGCTCGATGAACTGGGCCAGAAGCGCAGCGATTTTCTATTGTCCGATGTTCTGGGAGTGAACTACCATTCTACGCCCAAAGGTGCTGTGCGCGGTATTGTCTATGTTCCCCAGGAACTGGCAATTTCTCGGGAGTTCGGCTACGTGATTTGTTTTGCCGGTGAAGAGTCATTAGTTTCTCTGAGGCCTGGTTCCAAAGTCGAAGTCATCTGCACGCGCAGCAATCTAACCGGGAAAAGCCCTCTAGATAAGTTTGACTCCAGAAAGAACTACGATTCTTCAGAGCCAGCCGTCACCCTGAATCGCTTCGGGAAGGGCAAGGCCATCTACATCAACGGAGACGTGGGAGCAGCGTTCATTCACAATCCGTATCCTCCGTTGAAGCGGTTGGTCGCCCAGCTTGTCAGGAGGACCAAGCCCCCAATCGAGATCGAAGCGCCCCGCGCCATTGAAGTGACGGCGGCGCTGCGCGGCCCCAGAGAGATGGTGATCCACCTGGTGAACAACCCGGCTCCCTCGCTCCCGTTTGGGACTCGCAGTCAAGACGTGACCACCCATTTCTATCTGGAAGAAGTGAATCCGATCTACAACGTTCGGATCAAGCTCAACGACTTTAAGCTGCGGGGCGCGAGCCTGCCCTTACAGGCTCGTGCTCTTCCAATTGCCCATCATCCCGTTGGCGTCTTAGTGCCGGAAGTCAAACTGCACGAGGTCGTACTTTTGGAACTGGAGGGATAAGGCGTTGGTGGAGCGCCGAAAGCACCGGTGGAGGCTGCCTTGAGGGGAACCGCGTCCAGCCCGTTATGCACGACGCTACGAGGGTTTTGTTCTCGTTTTTCTGGTGCTCGTCCTCGTCGTCGTCCTCGGCTTTTGGATTCGAGGACGAGAACGAGGACGATTGTCTGGGATATCTTGGGCCAAGTCCTTGGCTAGTTTGTGGGGAGGACCGAGGAATGAATCCGAAGAGAACGATTGGTATTGGCAAAACCTGCCCGGTTTTTCTCGCAGCCTCGATTCTGACCGTGATTTTCGTTGCGTCCAAACCGGCAGCAGGAACTTTTCAAGTGGATTCCAAAAGCAAGGGGCTTCAGTTTTCAGAGCGCTTGATATCGGCCGATTACACGTACGGCTACGGCATTGCGGCTGGCGACCTCGACGGAGACGGCGATTTGGACCTCACCAGCTCGGATTGCACGACCGCTGGATCTCGCAAGCACAACGACATCCACTGGTACGAAAACGACGGGAAGGGAAACTTCAAACGCGGGTATCTTGCCAAGGATGACTGGTACGGTCGCTACGAGCGCCACCAGTTGGCAGATATCAATCGGGACGGGCGGCCCGATCTGGTGAGCGTGGACAACTTTTTTGGAAGTGTTGTTTGGTTCGAGAACCCCGGTCATCCGACAGATGGACAGCTCTGGAAGCGTCACGCCATCACTGAGGGCGGACTGCTTGGCGCGTACGATGTGGATGTGGCTGACCTCGATGGAGACGGCGATCCGGACGTGGCCGCCTCCAGTTGGCGCCTCGGAAATCGGTTTGTCTGGTTCGCGAATCCTGGAACGACCCAGGGCCGAGATTGGGAGCTCCACCTCATCGACGACGACCAGGCCGAAACCCGGGCGGTTTGTATTGCCGATTTCAATCGCGATGGCCGGCCAGACGTGCTGGGTGCCGTGAATGCGGCTGGCATTGTCCTATGGTACGAGAACAGCGGCCAGCCTGCGGCGCGCAGTTGGAAGCGGCATGTGATTGACTTGGCCGGCCGGCCCATGCATGGCCATCCGGTGGATCTCGACGGCGATGGAGATCTGGATGTGACCATGGCCTTCTATTCTCAGCAGGTCGTGTGGTACGAGAACTCGGGCAAGCCAGGCCAGGGTGCTCGCTGGGGAAAACATACCATTGCGGCGGACTTCCCTCAGGGTTTTGAAGTGGTAGCCGCAGACCTGGACGGTGACGGCGACCAGGATGTTGTGGCGACTGCAGCCGAAAACGGACAGATCGCCTGGTTCGAAAACAGAGGTGATCCTCGAGGTGCATGGCTGAAACATTTGCTGAAGACTCCGTGGAGCAACGCTTTTCAGGTGATTGCAGCCGATCTGGACGGAGATGGGAAACTCGACATCGCTGCGGCCAGCAAAGAGGAACTGCGATGGTGGAAGAACGGAGGGAGCGGCAAGGACTAGGCCCTGTTGTATGCCGGTTCACGCCTCGTGAGTAGCCGGGTGCCGCGCGTCCCGAGTCGCCCCAAAGCCCGAGCCCTCTCTAACGGTCGGGCTACTGAACAACGTGGCAGCTCCAAGAGAGTAGCCCTCGCGTGAGCAAGGGCTCCCCCTGGAGCAGCGAGGGTTCTCGGTACTGCCCCTGGCCGGATTCTGGCAGCAAGGAAGAACGATGATGCATTGTCCTCTACCACGCCGTGGCTTTTTGCGCAGAATGCTGATTGGGAGCAGCAGTCTGGCGCTGTCCGCCCCTTTGCGTGCTGACGCACGGCCAGGCATCGCGGCTGTGGGGTCGCAACCCTCGGGTAAGGGCCCGATACTCGTCCGCAACGGCGTGCCGCAACAGGCAGTGGAAGAAGCGGTGCTTTTTTCGTTTGACGACTGCAGCCTCCCTTTCACCCGCGACCTGCACATGTCTCTGGCGCCGGGCAGGAAGTTCCCCGACGAAACGGATGACGGCAGGAACATCGTTATGGACCCACGCCACCCCGGAAAACCGGTTCTTGCGCAAGGCAAGCCTGGAGAGCCCGATTCCTATGAAGTGATCTGCCCCATTGTGTTCTTTATCGAAGGCGAGTTTCGGATGTGGTACTTGGGCCAAGGTGAAGACCGGAAGAGGCGGTCTTGCTTTGCGGTCTCCAAGGACGGCTTCCACTGGGAGAAACCCAAGCTAGGGTTGGTCCCTTTCAATGGCACCAAGGACAACAACCTTGTACAAGGACCTTGCGGGGAATGGGTGCTTTACGACCCGGAGGATCCAGATCCCACGCGCCGATTCAAGTCGCTTTACATGGTCGCAGAGATGCGCATTGCGGCTTCGTTCAGCTCGGATGGCCTGACTTGGAGAGCGGGTCCTCAGGATCTCTTTGGCATCGGCATGGAGGTGGGCCACGTTTTCAAGTTTAATGGCTGCTATTACGTCAATGGCCAGGGCGGCCCGGCACCCATAAACCGGCCGATCCCTCCTGCAATCACCGAAGCTCCAAAGCGGATTGTGGTTACCTATGCTTCCTACGACTTCGAACATTGGACTCATGCCGCTGCGATGAGCTTCAGAAGGGATAACGTTCCGCCGCGCATTCCCAGCGACTTCGAACCCCACCGCGGCGAGCAGGTCCACGAAGGAGCTGCTTTGTGGGACCGGGGCAACGTTCTTTTGGGTCTGTACGGGCAGTACCACAACGAGAGCAACGACCGGCGTTACAGCACGTGCGATCTTGGATTTGTGGTAAGTCATGACGCACTGCACTTGAAGGAACCGGTCCCGGACTTCAAGATGGTGCATTCCTATGAAGAGCGCGACGGTGCCGAGCCGCGCTTGATTCAAAGAAATGCCTTTGCCAATATCGGTGACCGTACGGTCTACTGGTATAGCGTCTGGCGGGAACATCCAGGGAAGCCCACAGGCGTACGAGTGGCAACTTGGGAGCGAGACCGGCTGGGATACTTCGCGGCTGCGCGAAAGAATCAAGGTTTTGGTGCAGCCTATGAACCGCACTGCATCTCGTGCCCAATCGAAGTAGCTCGCCAAGGCGGCCGCATCTTTGTCAATGCCGGAGGGCTGGGCACACACAGCCAAATCAGAGTTCAGGTTCTGGACGAACAATTCCGGCCGCTGCCGGGCTATTCAGGCGAGGATTGCATCCCCATTTCAGAGTCGGAGTTGCGCCGAGCTGTGACTTGGCGGAACCGCAATCATCTGGAACGATTCAGTTACCCGATCCGCATTCGTGTCGATTGGCAGGGAATCCGCCCGGAAGATGCACGGCTTTATGCCGTCTATGTGGCTTGATGTCGCAAGATCGATTTTCACCCGAGAACTCCGATCGTGACACTTCTCGCTAGAGTCGACTTCCGACTCCAAAGCGGCAGAAAACTGCCGCAGTCCAGGACGCTTCGCGCAGCGCAGAAGCATGCGTGCTTTTGGCGTCGGCTTACCGTCAGGCGACACAAGAAGTTTCGTCAGCATACGGCGTCACTCTCGATAAGAAGGTATGACCTGAGAACACACAAAGGATTAACCCATGCGTTCTGCCCTAAATGACAAAACGAAGATCACAGACGTCCGCACTGTCCTTTTGACTGGTCCTTGCACGAACGACCCCTTTTTGAGCGAGTGTCGGAAGCGCCGCAGTGCAGCCTTTATCGAGATTCACACCGATTCCGGGCTCGTAGGTATCGGGGAGACCTACGCTGGATATTTCTGCCCGGAACTGGTGCCTGAAGTCGTTCAGTTCTTCAAGCCCATCTTGATGGGGCAGACGGTCGAGAGCATCTCGGAGCTGTGGGACCGCATGTATCATTGCGAGAACTTCTGGTGCCGGGTAGGACTTGGCGCCGTCGTCTTGGCCGGGATCGAGGCGGCACTGTGGGATTTGAAGGGGAAGATCACTGGCTTGCCAGTCTACGAGTTGTTGGGCGGAAGAAAGCACGAGAAGTTAGAGTGCTACGCGACGGGCGGGCCAAGTAACTACCCACTCGATCGGCTGGCCGCGAAGATCGATCACTACCTGTCGCTTGGATTCAAAGGCCTGAAAGTGGGCGTTGGTTCTTACTCGCCGAGCGAGGGGAGCTATGTGGCTTCCTCACCCAGCGAAGCTGCCGACTTTGAAGCGCAGAAACTTGAGTTCATCCGCACTCATGCCGGTCAACAGGTGAAGGTCATGCTGGACGGCCATATGGGAAACAACCCGGTGCGAACTTGGCAACTCGCCACAGCGATGGCCGTTGCGAAAGCAGTGGAGCCCTATGACTTGTTCTTCTTTGAGGAACCCTTGCATTACACTGACCCCTGGAGTTACGCCGAGCTCTGCAAGAGCACGTCGGTCCCGATTGCCGGAGGCGAGTGCCTCACGACCAGCTATGAGTGGCGGGTTTTCGTGGAGCGAGATTGCTTCGACATCGGTCAACCAGACGCCTCCTTTACGGGAGGCTTAGGAGAGTTCATGAAAGTGGCGGCGCTCTTGCAAAGCCGCGGGCGCAAGCTGGCGACTCATGCCTGGGGAGCGGGCGGATCGCTGATGCAGAATGTTCATGCCGCCTTTGCCTGTGGCAATACGACTATTCTTGAGGGGGCTCCCGATTACGGCCCCCTCCACAGCGAGATTGTGGATGGTTCGTTTGTCATGGAACATGGAATGGTCTTGCCGCCACAGAAACCCGGACTGGGAATTGTCCTCACCGATGCGATCAAGAGCCGATATCCATTCGTTCCAGGCAGCGGAGAGTTCAACAGCGTCGTTGGCAAAGTCCTGACGGAGTGACTGGGAAACCTCTGTGAAAAGAGAGCTTCACCATTCGCTTTCAAGGCTAAGCCTGAGTCAAGACGGGGCCTTATACAGTTGTTGTTGAAAATAGCGCAACTCCCTGCTGTAGGGCGTCTGAAGTAGAGGGATCAGGGCGCTGCAGCACTCAACAACCCTGTGGAATTCCCAGCCACTAGCCAGCCCCTCTGCGCGTTACCTGGGAAGAGGGGACGGCAGGGGCGCGGAGCACGGGGACTGGGATTGGCGATTGCCTGTAGTTCGAAATATTTTGACGGCTTGGAAATTCGATGAAGAACATCCTAGTTCACAATCTCGTTGACACGGTGCTGTTGGAACGTCTCTGCAAGCTGCCAGTCAACGTAGATGTCATCGAGTCGGATGAGCAGGAGAGCCGCCCGCTGCCAGCAGACAGAATCCGCAATGCGCAGATTCTCTTTTGCTGTGTGCCACCCAGCAACTTCTCTGACATGGCGAGTGTGGAGTTCATTCAGCTCGGCACCGTGGGTTACAGTCAACTCTACGGATTGGGTCTGCCCGAACGGTCGATTCGTGCCTGCAATGCGTTGGGGGTCTTTGATACGCCCATCGCCGAGTGGAACATCGCGATGATGGTGAACCTGGCGCGGGATCTGCGAGGCATGATTCGCAATCAAGAGGCGGCACTCTGGGCTAGTTCAGCTACTTTCCAACGTGAGATTCGAGGATCGGTGTTGGGCATCTGGGGGTATGGAGGCATTGGCCGGGAAACGGCCCGCTTGAGCAAGGCGATGGGATTGACTGTACACGTACTCAGCCGTTTCGGCGTGAAGGCTCGCGAAAACGTCTATCGAGTTCCGGAGACAGGCGATCCAAAAGGTGTTCTGCCGGACCGTGTTTTCCTGCCTGGTCAGACAGAGGAGTTCTTGCGCGACCTGGATTTTCTGGTCCTGTCGATGCCTCTCACGAACTCTACCCGGGGCATCGTCGGCGAACGTGAATTGCGTTGGCTGCCAAGGCGCGCTTTCATACTCAACCCAGCTCGAGGCCCGTTGATTCAGGAAAGGGCGTTGCTCAAAGCCTTGCGTGAAGGATGGATCAGCGGGGCTGCGTTGGATACGCATTACTACTATCCGATGCCTCACGACCATCCACTGTGGCAATTCCCAAACGTCATCATGACCCCGCACATTTCTGGCTCTGTTCTGGGAAGCTACTACAAGAGACGCGTGTGGGAAATCTTCGTTGACAATGTCCAAAAGTATCTGGCTGGCCAGCCATTGCTGAATGAGCTGAGCCAGCAACAGCTGGCGGGAGAGTAAGAGCTTCGTTGCCTGATTACAGGAACCTATTTAGTTGTGGGAGAACCTCCGTCATTCCCGCGAAAAGACTTGCCCTTGCGAAAGCGGGGGCGGGAATCCAGACACAATGGGTCCCAGACACTCTTGGGCACGACACCGATGAGGTTGGAGTGGCAGCGTGGCCGACATTGATCGATGAGATGCGCTAGTCTATCGTCCCTTAAATAACTAGACTATTTGGGAGTCCCGTGGTATAAGTCCACGGCATGGCGAGAAACGGTCGGGTGATCGATCTGTCGGTAGAAGATCAAGCACAATTAATC
>VFZK01000019.1 GCA_016871215.1 Acidimicrobiia bacterium
GAACTCTCTGCTAAACTGCCTCCGAGACAAACTCATGATGCATTCCTCCATTCGCTGAATTCTGCATCTTAACCGTTTGTCTCACTTTTGGGGGCAAGTCCAGTTGGTCGCGAGAGAGCTGCTGTACGCCAGGACGGCAGAAGCGGAAATCGGCGCCGAGGAGGTTCTCAAGCCGGTGCCTTGGTGGAAACGCACAGCCCCGCCAGCGACCACCAACTACCTCTTGTGGGTTGTGTTGGGTACCGTTGTCGCGCGGCTGCTTTTCGTTATCAAGAAGCTTCTGCCGTCGAACTGAATTGCCCGCCAGAGCTGTGCGCCCTTCCTTGGAATCGGGCGACTGAATAACGGCGTGAGCCAAATCGACAGTCCTGGGTTGTCAACGGCGCGACTTCAACTCGAGGTCTCCACACGCAGACTCAGCAAGCTGAGGAGGCAGGAGGGGGCGCGCGATCGCGACCCGCGTTGAGAACGGCGCCGTTTGGAGCAATCGGAGCCGTCCCCGTGTCGAGTGCTGTGAGACTGCTGCACCGTTGCTTCTCTCATTCTCGATGACCCCAGGCTCTGAGCAGGAGCCTTCCCATGACTGTGCAGGGCAATGCCCAGATTGCCAAGGACGTACCTCCTTCCGATAACCAAAGATAGGCTCGGTTCGGGGCGTCTCCTCGAACGAGAATATCCTTCTGGCGACCAGAAACACTCGCAAGGTGAGTTGTGATTTGCGGAACCCGGCTGGGGACGAAGCTGACGGGTACATCGATAGGTACCCCATTATGGTCTGCAGCCCACCGCAATCGGATGCGTTTTGAGGTGACAGTCTGGATGAGACTCTGTCCGTCGTCTCGGTTCGGCTCAAGAAGATCATTCCCTACGACTCAGTCGCGATCTATCTCGTGTCTGACGGTGTGCTGCTTCCCAAATACGTTTGGGGTGTCGACGCCCACTGCTTCTTCTCGTTGGTCATCCCCCTGGGAGAAGGCCTCTCCGGCTGGGTAGCGAAGCACCAGGAGGCCATTGTCAATGGCAACCCGGCTGCCGAGTTGCAATGTCTGGGAGAGCCCGCCAGTGCCACGCGGTTGCAGTCGGGACTCGCAGTGCCTTTGCATGGGTTGAATGGGATGCTTGGAGTGCTTGCGCTCTACCGTGCGGAGCGAGGGGCCTTTTCCCGAGATCACCTTCGCATTGTGCAAGCCGTCAGCCCCAAGCTCGCCCATGCCGTTGAAAACGCCTTGAAATTCCAGGAGGCCGAAACGTCAGCGACCATCGATGGCCTTACGGATCTTCCCAACGCCCGGTCGATGTTCTTGCACCTGGAGGGAGAGCTAGCCCGCTGTAAACGGGAAGGCGCACCGCTCGCTCTTCTCGTGTGCGACCTGGATGGATTCAAGCAAGTGAACGATCGTTTCGGGCATCTCGAAGGGAACAGGGTTCTGCAACTGGTTGGGAAGGGAATCAAGGGCCTGTGCCGTCAATACGACTGCGCCGCCAGGATGGGCGGCGACGAGTTTGTCCTAGTTCTGCCTGGTCTGAAATCCGATGACCTGCAATCGATTAGAGAGCGGCTTGCCGAGGTCGCTGTTGGCGCCGGACTCACCGTTTGCGGCGAGCCGTGACTCTCGGTCAGCGTGGGAGAAGCCTTCTATCCATCTGACGCAGAGCAGGCCGAGCAGCTCCTGGCTGTCGCCGACCAGAGAATGTACCAAGTGAAACATCAGCATCACCTGTTGCGGCCGGACCGTGAAACCGCCGCAGCCTAACGGCGATTCCAAAGCGTTGTGATCCATCAGCAAACTGTTGCCCTGAAGCAGCCGCAGTTGCCGCACCCTTCCTCCTGCGCCGGCTGGTGAGTGGAGACCTACCTGGCAGTTCGATCAACTCCTTCATGTTGTTCCAATCGCGCTCTTCGCGTGAAGCTAGACTAGCCGCAGAGGCGCTTCTTGCCGGCGATCTGGCGACTCGATAGAATTAATCGATAGTGGACGAGGCGTCATCGTGACTCCGGATTTGAAAGTTCTCACTTGCGCGCTGCTTACGGCGCTATTGGTTTTCAGGCCCGCCAATCGCGTGCAGAGCGAATCAGGGAGCGAGCGAAAGCTCGAGCCAGAAAGAGTACTGAAAGCGCTGGAGGAAATCCGCTTCGACCTCAAGCACGTCTACCATGCTCGCGACCTTAGCTTGCGCCGGGACGCCATTACTCTGAACTTCAATCGGGGCAACCTCATTTTTCTCGAGCCGGTCGGCGGGGTGGTGACTGGATTGTTCTTCTGGGGGCAGGGCACTGTGATCGCGGTGCCACCTCTCAAGATCGAGAAACAACAGCTCAATCTGTTCACCGGTTCGCCGACTCTCAGCGAACACTTTAACGAAGCTTATCTTCGCTTCACCGACGGAACCCACGCCGAACTGATGGCGCAAATTTCGGAGGCACTTCTCGAAGAAACGCCAATCGACCAAACGGCTGCACTGGCCCAGTTCGAGCAAATGATCCGGCGAGAAGTTCTCAGCAACTACCGGCTGCTGGCCGATCTGCTCGACGGCAGAAGAACCCCGCTGTTCTCCAGCAAGATCGCCGGTACGCGACTCGGGATCATCGACGTGGCTGTTGACCGCCGCAAAGCGGAGGCAGTCCAGATCGGCCAGTTCCATACCGAACACGAACGCACGGTCTACAACGCCTGGTGCAGCTATTCCGGCGTTGCGGATGGGAAGGCCGCTGTGGGCGCCAAGGTCATCGATGCCAAACTATATCGCATCGACACCGAAATCGATAAGAACGACCGGCTCTCCGGGTCGACTCTCGTCGAGTTCCAATGCCTGCAGAACGACGCATGGGTCCTGACCTTCGATCTTTCCCGGTTCCTAAAGGTATCCAAGGTTGAGGATGAACAGGGCCGAGCACTCCGGTTCTACCAGAACAGTGACCTGACGAAGGACGAAGAACTCAGCCGCCTTGGGCACGACGTGGTCGTTGTTGTGATGCACGAGCCATTGCGCCTTGGCGAGATGAGGGCGCTGAAGTTCACGTACTCTGGCGAGGTCATTTCCAGGGTCGGGAGCGGAGTGTTCTATGTTGGCTCGCGCGGAAGCTGGTACCCTAACCTGGGAACCAGTGACCGCGCTCGCTACAGGCTCAGTTTCAAACATCCAAAGCCGCTCACGATCGTCGCAACGGGAGATCTTGTGGAATCCTGGGAGGAACCGGCCCGCCGTTGTTCGATTTGGAGTTGTGATCAAGAAGTCCCCGTAGCCGGGTTCAACTATGGAGACTACAACCTAACGCGGGCTGTGGCTGATGGCGTTGAAGTCGAGGTTTACGCCAATCGTGGAATCGAAAACGTCTATCGGGAGGTCGTCGAGCGGATCGAGTATATCCGGGCTCTACAGCGCCAGCGGGCGCTGAACCAGCGTAACCGCGGCGCTTCAGGCCCCACCGCCGATCTGTTTCCGGCGGTGCCGAACTTCCTCGACTTCGACACCACACGTTTCTCCAAAGAGATCTCGGCCCAGGTGGTCGATACGCTTGCTTTCTTTGAGAGTTACCTTGGCAAGTATCCCTACCGGCGTCTGGCCGTGTCGCAGATTCCTGGCCGCTTCAGCCAGGGCTGGCCGTCACTGCTTTACGTGACGAGCCTTTCCTTTTTGAGTCCTGGGCAGCGGGCGCGCCTGGGACTCGCAAGGGACGAGGAAGCTTCATACCTGGAGTGCCTGAACGCCCACGAGATTGCGCACCAATGGTGGGGAAACCATCTGGGGTGGAAAAGTCATCATGACCTGTGGATGATCGAAGGGTTCAGCAGCTACCTGGCGTATCTCTCGATGCGCGCGAAGTATCCCGACGGGAAGCAGTTCGACAACCTGCTCCGGTTTGGCCGCGACAAACTGCTCGACAAGAACTCGGATGGGCAAACGCTCGAAAGCGCAGGACCCATTTGGCTAGGGGCCCGGCTGGCATCCTCAAAATTCCCCGCCGCTTACGGAACGCTCGTCTACGAAAAGGGCGCCTGGGTTCTACATATGCTGCGCTACCTTCTCTTAGATCCCGTGACCGGATCGGACGAGCCGTTCAGGAGCTTGATGCGCGACTTCGTAGCGGCACATGCCGGAACGCTGGTGGACACCGCCGACTTCCAGAGGATGGTCAACAAGCGGATGCCCGCTGCGCTGGATTTGGAAGGCAACCGAAAGCTGGATTGGTTTTTCGACCAATGGGTCTATGAGACCGGCATTCCCGTTTATCGTCTGGAGTCTTCCGTGACACAGAAGAAGGGAGGAGGCTTCGTGTTGAAGGGCAAGATCAAACAAGACGGCGTGTCCGAGTATTTCCTGATGCCGGTGGAGGTGTTCGGCCACTTCTTGCCAGACAGAGTAGCTAAAATCGGACGGGTGGTTGCTTCAGGCAAGGAGACAGAGTTCCGGTTCGATCTGAAGTCCAGACCACAGAAAGTGACGCTGGATGAAAACCACCAGCTTCTCTGCGAGAACCAGACCCTGTAGATTCGAGTAGACCGTCGCTGCCGGCTTCTAGAGTTTCTTCCGAAGGCTGTGTTCGCCTTCGGCCTTCTTGGTTGGCATCGAGCGACACGGGCTGCAAGGCAGAGCAGCTCTCCGGCGCATCGGCCAATCCCAGAACAGCCACAGAGCCACGAAGGCTGCCAGGGGAGTGAGTCCCATCAGGGTCATGCTGGTTACGTAGGATCCAGTGGCCTGGATCGTTTGACCGACGCGCTCTTGCATGAGTCCCGTGCCTAGCCAGGCAAACGTTCCCAGAGAGCCCACCACCAGTCCCTGGTGCTTCTGGCTGATTTCCTGGCCGAAGGCATAGTAGTTCGGAAAGAGGCCCAGAGCGCCGGCGCCGATGAGCAGCAACAAGCCGAGCAGCAACAGTCCTTTCGACGCCAGCGCTGCGATGACGCCCAACGAAGTCAGCAGCGAACAGCCCAGGAAAGTGACGAGCCGGGCGCGATGGACGTTCCAGCCGTGGCTGGCAAGTTGCTTGACGATGTATCCAACCGCAAGGCATCCCAAGTCAGTGGCAACATAGTAGGCTGCAGTGAAGTAGTTGGCGAAGGCTTCCGAGTAGTCATGCGCCTCTTTCAGGAACTTCGGCAGCCAGGCACGAAAGAACTGCCACGTCATGTTGATGGCAATGACGATGAACACTAGAACCACGTAACGCCGCACTGTCGCGAAAGAATCGGTTGCCTGTTCGCTGCCCTCGGAAGACAGACCAGTGTCGTCAGGCTTGGCGATATCGCGACCCCGGACCAGGCCGAACCACGGGAACACCCACAAGAAGCCGATTCCTCCCACAATCAGAAACGGAGTGCGCCATGAGCCAGGGGTCTCTGTCATGGTGAACTGAACGACAAAGGGAGTCAGAATGGCACCGATCGAGGCGCCACTTTGCAGGATGCTGTTGCCAAAAGAGCGGTCTTCGCGACTGAGGATGCGCTGGGTCGTGATCAGTGCGCAGGGCCATTGGCCTGACTCGAAGAGGCCGAGGGCGGTGCGGCAAAACAACAAGCCGATGTAGATTTCCCGATTGGCCAGGTTCTCGGCCGACTCTCCCAGCGTTCCGGCCAGAAGGCTGCCAATTTGTCTCGAATAAGCTGTCGCAAGGCCTGCCGCAGACCACATCACCAATACGAACGGATACAGCCATCGAACGCTGACCCGGTCGGCCAGGAAGCCAAAGAACAGCGCTCCCAAGGCAAACGCCCAACTGAAACCGGCTTCCAGCCTGCCGTACTGCGCGTTATCGAGGTGGAACTCCTGCTTCATGCGCGTCGCGGTCAGCGACAAGGTCTGCCGGTCCATGTACAGCAGCATGGTGGCAAACAAGAGGAGCAGGCAGACGGACCACTTCCAGTAAGGCGAGCGAGCATAGCTCATGCGTCCCACTCCTTGCCGTCCCAGGCGATGACGCGTTCCAACAAGGCAGCCACGCCCGCGGCGAATACCCGGAACAGTGCCTCGCCCTTTTCGGCCGAGGCAGCACTCGGGTAGCCGATGTGGCCGAACGCCGTGCGGTCGGGCGTCGTCCAGGCTCGGTTTGCGGGTGCGAACCCTCGGCCTGAATCGACGCCGGCCACGACGGCGTAGTCGCCGACGAGTTCCGGCCGAAGCCGGAGCATCATGGACGTCTCCCATTCGCAAGCGTGAGCCATTTCCGTTTGCCGGAACGATGCGTCGGCATCGTTCGGATTGCCGGTGTTCCAATAGGAGACCGACAGCAGGAGCAGATCGCTGCGACTGCGGTACTTCTGCCGCAACTCGAACGTTGCTTGTTGAGAAGGAACGATGTTGCCCCCATGCCCGTTCAGGTAGACGAAACGTCGAAACCCATGGGGAACAAAACTTTCTGCCAGGTCGTTCAGAGTATCCAGATAAGTGCGCGGAGACGCCGAGATGGTTCCAGGGAAATCCAGATGGTGATGCGAATTGCCCAGCCACAGCAGCGGTGCAAACAGCGCTCGTCCGTGCAGCGACTGGCTTGTCCGGCGCACAACTTCACCCAGCAGCAGGCTGTCGGTGAATACTGGCATGTGCGGACCATGTTGCTCGACGGCAGCGATCGGAAACACCAGTGGCATGTCCCGTGACAATTTCGATACTTCGGTCCACTTCAGTTCTGTCAGTTGCATGAATCCTCCTTTCCAACCACCCATCGGACGATCCACAGAGGACTCGTCCAGCTTGAGCACAAGACCCACGGGACTTTGCCCACCGCGATTCTTGTAAGCTCTCTTCAACTCTTCGGCTCCACGTTTCGCTGACGGATATACAAGGAACCGAGATCGGGATTTCAAGAGGTATCCTGAAAGACACACGGGGAGTCCTTCCACAGTTTGTGAAAAGAACAGCGCCAGCGGACTCGCCGCTCGTCCGAGGATTCCGATTCCCATCAACCAGACCTGGCTCAGATAATTTCCACCGGGCTCTTCTTCTAACGCATTCCTGCGGATTGAACAAATGAATAGTCACGGAATAGTCAGGGAATAGTTAGGTAGATTTAGGCAGGAGCTAAGGAATCTGCCAGGACGGGCAACCTGAGGACACATGGAGAAACGTCCTTGACAGCAACTGTCGAATTTCCGAAACTGGCGTTGACGATCTTAATTGATGCATTCCGCTTGACAGAAGAGAAGACAGGGAGGTCTCGCATGAAAAGCCTTTCCGCTAGCCGGATCCGTTTCCTGATCGGTCCGTCACTGATGGTGTTCCTGTGCAGCTTGGCGCTGGCGCCATCGCTCCGAGCTCAGACAGCCGTTTCGACCCTTGTGGGAACAGTCAAAGACCAGTCTGGCGCCGTAGTGGTGGGCGCCAATATCACGTGCACCAGTCGCACCACCAGTGAGCGTAAGGTGACGGTAACGACGGACGCCGGGGACTATCGAATTCCGCAGATTCTACCTGGGTTTTACGACGTGAGCGCTGAGGCTCAAGGTTTTAAAAAAACCACCGTTTCTAATATCGAGCTGCTGGTTCAGCAGACTGGGCGCGTCGACATCGTGTTGCAGGTGGGTGAAGTTAGCGATACCGTCGAAGTTACTGGCATGGCGCCTCTGCTGCAGTCGGAAGAAGCTTCGGTGGGAAACGTCATTGACCAAAAACGAGTTGTTCAGTTGCCCCTCAATGGAAGGGGCTTTCTGCAGCTGGCTTTTCTGGTTCCAGGAGTTTCCCAGGCCGGCGGAACCGGAGGCAGGACGGCCGAGGAACGGGGAACGTTCAACGGGAACTCCGCGATCAGTGTGGGCGGAAACCGGGAGAACGCGAACGTCTTCTTGCTGGACGGAACCATGAACACGGATCGGAACTTCAACATGTTCGCCGTTGGGCCGAGTGTGGATGCCATCCAGGAATTCAAGGTCCAGGTGAACAACTACTCTCCCGAGTTCGGTGGGCAAGGGGGCGGCCAGGTCAATGTGGTGACGAAATCGGGAACGAATTCATTCCACGGAGCCGGCTGGGGCTATTTCCGCGATGCGAAGTTCGATGCCAAAAACTTCTTCGACCGGCCCGACCGGCCGATTCCTCCCTTCGACCGTCAACAGTTCGGCGTGGCTGCCGGTGGGCGAATCATTCGCGATAAGGTTTTTTGGTTCAGCAACTATGAAGGATTTCGGCAGACCAAGGCCCAGACCGTTCAGGCCCAAACGCCCACCGCAAAAGTTCGCAGCGGCGATTTTTCCGATTTCCGCGACGCGGCCGGCAATCTGATCTTGATCTACGATCCTTTGACAACTCGGCCTGATCCTACGGCTCGGACAGGTTTCACTCGTAACCCCTTTCCAAACAACATCATCCCCGCCGATCGGATTGACCCGGTAGCCGTGGCGCTGCTCAAGTACATCGATCTGCCCAATCAGTCGACCGTGTTGCCTAAGGGGACAGGACTCTTCTTCAACAACTTCCCCAGACAAGAAGAGCAAGACCAGATGACCCACCGGATCGATTACATCCGGTCCACCTCCTCCCGAATCTTCGGACGCTACAGTGTTACGGACGAGAATGCGAAGATTCCTCGGGAGTTCACCGGACAAGGACGTTTGCGGCAGCCACGGGCGCAGAACCTTACGCTCTCGGAATCGCATACCTTTGGCAATTCCATGTTCAATGAGTTTCGCTTCGGCTACATGCGATTCCGCCTGTTTAAGCTGCAAGAGAACGCTCGAAAGGCGGACATTGTGAAACAACTCGGCATCAAGAATGCCGAGGCCATAAGCGGGGATCCTGACCGCTGGGGAGTTCCCAACATCAGCTTGGTGGATGCTGGAATTTCTTGGGGAGACGGAGAGTTTGGCGGTACGAGCAACGCCCGCAACAACTCCTTTCACTTTGTGGACACGTTCTCCATGATCCGCGGCAACCACAGCCTGAAGTTTGGAGGAGACATTCTGCGGGACCAGCTAAACAACCGATCGGTCAACTTCTCGACGGGGCTGCTGTCGGTCAATGGCCGTTACACTCAGTTGCCGGACCGAGGAGGAGTCACCGGATCCAGTATCGCGCAATTCCTGCTTGGCTACAGCGACAACCAGAATATTCCCCGGGGTAACGCACAACTGTACATGCGAAGAACCCAGTTCGCTTTCCACATCAATGACGACTACAAGGTGACTCCCAATCTGACCCTCAATGTGGGGTTACGCTGGGAGTATATTCAACCTTGGGTCGAGAAATACGACAACTTCTCGATGTCGGCTTTCTTTGGCACCTACGGTGGCCCTCCGCCGTTATTCCTTAAGGCAAATGGATATCCGTTTGCCTTTGGAGGAACTGGCAAGGCGATCCAGGTGGACCCCATTACCGGTGAACCTTGCACTAATTGCGCTAAGGTTTCGCGCGGTATCATCCTGCCTCAAAAGAAGAACTTCATGCCTCGCTTCGGCTTCGCGTATCGGCCCGGTGGAAGCAACAGCTGGGTGATTCGAGGCGGCGGTGGAGTGTTCTTCGACACCCAGATTGGAAACACCATTGTCGATTATGCACGCAATCCGCCTCAGGCTTCAGCAGCCTATGGCCAGAACCCCGACTTTTATTATGTTCTTCAAAGAATCAACGAGTTTCTCCCTGTACCGCCGCGAAATGTCGCTGGCGGCGGCTGGGGAACGACGATCAACCTCCCGCGAGCCCATATTGTCAATTACAACCTCACACTTCAGCGCCAACTGAACTCAAGTAGCAGTCTTACATTCCAGTACCTCGGGTCGCAGTCCCGCAAGTTGACCATCTCGGTTTCAGCCAACTGGTATATATCCAACGGAGACGCTTGCAAGCTCTACCCAGACGAGTGCCGAGCGAACAATGGCATTCTGCCTATCGAATCCAGGTACCTGTTCAGGACCGGAGCCGGCGACGATCGTACCTTGCCAGTGCGAACGTGCTGCCAACAAGCGTGGCCCAAAGTAAACGCTAACTACAATGCGGGAGCTGTGACCTATGAACGCCGCTTCAGTTCGGGACTCAGCATCCTGAGCTCGTATACTTTCTCGAAGTCAATCGACAACGGCCATGAGATTCGCGGTGGAGGCTCTACAGAACCCATCAATCCTTATCGCTTGGATCTGTGGCGCGCGCTTTCGAACTTCGATCAAAAGCACCGATTTGTTACCAGCTGGTTGTGGGAATTGCCGTTTGGGAAAGGGAAACGTTTCCTGCCTTCATTGTCTCGAGCCGCCGACTTGCTGCTGGGCGGTTGGGCTCTGAATGGGATATGGACGGCGAGCACTGGAAATCCTTTTTCCACGTACGACTTCAATATTTTCTCGGCAATGCCAAACATCAGCGCGAATCCGACCCTTCCCAGGAGCCAGCGCGATCCACAGCGCTGGTTCAACACGAGCGTTTTCAGCCGGATCGATGTCAATGGCAACTACGGAAATATGCCGCGAAATATCTTGCGCGGTCCAGGGTTAAACAACTGGGACTTGGGAGTAACCAAACGGTTTCCGATTTCGGAACATGCGGGTGTGGTGGAGTTCCGAGCGGAGTTCTTTAATGCCTTTAATCACCCTATCTTTGATCCGCCGGTCAGCGGTCCAACGAGCGGGTCGTTTGGCAGAATTATTTCTGCGCGTGACCCTCGAGATATACAGTTTGCCCTGCGCTACGTTTGGTAATGGCAACGGTCCGGCCTCGCGTATGGCAAGTCGCCGGCCTGTAAACTGGACCGGCGCTGCGCTACGAAGCACAACCAAAATCGGTTGCGACAACCTGTAGCGCTGCGCCGCGATTCCTGCGGATCTGCAGCAGCAAGCTCCCGAGTCACGGCAACCTGCAAACGAATCACTCGGAGCGCTGAAGGTGCACACCCGCACGAGTGGCCCATTCCCTTCGCCCTCCTGAAACTCCCCGCCAGAGTCCCACCCGATTCGCTGGCTTGCCTAACTGGCGCAACGTTGAGCCCGGAACCGTGTGCTCGTTTCGTGCTGTCTTGAAAGAGCTATTGACCACGCCTGTGAATGACTATACGTTGCCTGCGGCGCACGCGCCACCGGAGCGCCATGCCCTATCTGCGTTCGGAGTTGTTCATGTTCCCGATTTTTTCGCAGCCAGCCTCGCCTTGCTGCAGCCGGGCTCGTGTCGCACCCTGCGGCGCATGATGCAGTTCACGGGACACTGGTAACGAAAGCCACAACCTCAGGGCGATGCCAGCAGGGCTGAAGCACCAAACGAGGAAAGTGTGCGACTGTCTCTATCTCGAAAAGGGAGTAAACAGTAAGGTGGAAATCCGCAAAACAACAACCGTTTCTGTACTGTCTGAAGAGCTGCGCCGGAAGGTCACCGATTTCAAACTGAGGTTGGCGATGCAACATGCCGGATACCCCGATCCTGCCGTCGGCTATCCCCCAATGCCGAACGAGTGGGGTGTTTTCCCGCAAGCGCAGGTGGTGAGATCAACGGCCTTCTATGGCAACGAGGCGTTCTCCGATAACCATCATCAATCGGTGACCAGATTCAAAGGCAGGCATGTCGTTGCCTGGAGCACAGGGCTGAAGCACGAAGACCATCCCGGTCAGGAAATCCACTATGCCATCGCTTCCCATGGATTGGACTGGGAAAAGGAACAGGTGCTCGTCCACACCGATCCCGATTCGCGGCTGGTGCGGCACAACCACGGTCTGTGCGCGACGGAAACCCACCTCTATGCTTTGGTAGGCGTTTGTGACACGAGAGGGAACACGCAGCTGGGCATGTGTTCCATGGATGCGCAGAACCTGTGGATCGACGTGTACGAAACCGAAGACTTGCGGAGCTGGAAGCACTACGAGCGAATCGCGCCACGGGTCTACGCGTTTGAGGAACCCAGGCTCACTCGATCCGGGCGGCTGCTCTGTTTCGGGGTTGCAGTCGACGATTGGAGGCAGGGACTCGTTCTTCGTTGGGAGAAAGGGGCGAAGCCAGTCGAAGCCCCAAGAGCCATCGAGATTCCGAAAGCCTCCGGGCTCGAACCGTTGCAGGGTAGCTGGTACCAGTTGGAAAACGGCCGAATCGTGCTTTTTCTTCGCGATGGGAGCTTTTCTTGCCGCCTGGCGCTTACCTGGAGCGACGATGATGGCGACAGCTGGTCGCTTCCCCAGATGACTGACTTCCCGAACACAACCTCGCGGGTTTATGCCGGTCGCCTGGATGACGGCAGGTATTACCTGGCAGGCAACAACTATGACCGCCTGCTCGACCGGCGGCATCTGCTGCTCGCCGTGAGCGATAACGGAGAGAGTTTCGATCGAATGCACACCATCGTCTCCGGCGCGACGACCCGCAGGATCGAGGGCAAGCATAAGGAGGATGGATACCACTATCCCAACTGCTGTGTTAGTGACGGGAAACTTTTCGTTACCTATTCAGTCAATAAGGAAAACATCGAGGTCGCACAGGTCGACACCACTGGGTTGTGACCCAACAGCGGCTGCGAGGCCCCGCACCCCAGCGCCTGCAAAGGGTTGGGACGTGGGAGTTCCTGGCGGTGGTACCGGCGCTTTTGCGCAAAGAGCGGGGATGTCGCAATTGCGCGTACCCATCGATGCGCATCAGTGGAACCCCGAAACGAATCGTGAGAGGAGACCCAACATGGAAGAACCCATTGCCTATACCGAAGCCAGCTGGGATCGGCTCCGGAGCTATCCAACGAGTCCGCTTCCCCCGGATCATCCCTGGCCCACTCGCGAGAATCTCACCTTACGCCTTTACAGCACGCCATTAGGTTGCGAGCATCTGGCCTTCTCCATAGGCCACCTCAAGCCAGGACAATCGGTGGAACATCATCGTCACGATAAAGCCGAAGAAGTCTATGTTCTCATACAAGGCCACTGTCAGATTCGCGTCGGCGAGCGCGTGATCGACGCCAAACCTCTCGATGCTTTTCGGGTCCCGGCGGAGACTTACCGCTCCGTTTACAACCACACGAACGAAGATTGCTGGTGGCTCTTCATGGGTGCACCCATCGATGAGTATCTTGAGAACCGTGACTACAATCCACCAAAGGAGTAGGACACGGCGCTTGGGCACAGGCTTAAGCCGCGGCGCAAGGCACACGTTGCTCAGATTAAAGGAATACTCGCCTCTCGATAGGAGGCGGCATCAGCTGAGTTGGCTGGAATGTGGCTCCCGCCCCGCCGCTCGCGCAGAGACTCGGTGAGTGAACGCCCGCAAGGAGGCTTTCTTCCCAAGCGACTCAGCGTGCCTCCCTTGTTGCATTGTTCCAGATGAATCGAAAAGGGCGGGGTTGGTTATAGCTCTCCGGACCAAAAAGCACTGGAAAGATCTACGCCTCGGCTGACCCGCGCTTGCAGTAGCGCCGTGTCGTTTGGTGCAAGTTTTGATGCTGTGTCTGTTCTGGGCCCGTGCTTCGTCCAGCAGAGAACTCGAGAACCTGTTCTGCCCTGGGATTGGCAGCGTTCGTGATCGCAAGGAGGCACTTTTCGTGGAATACAAAAACTTCGGTACGACCGGACTCAAGGTAAGCCGCCTGGCGCTTGGACTGGGCCTGCGCGGACAACAAAGCGAGTCCGAAGCAAAACGCATGATCGAGCGTGCGCTGGAGTTGGGGATCAACTTCATCGACTGTGCCAACATTTACGGCCCCATGGACGACCGGGCCAACATTGGACGTTCAGAGGTCGTCCTGGGGCAAGTTCTGCAGGGAAGACGGGACGACCTGGTGATCACGACGAAGGTGGCGAGCCAGGTGGGATCGGGGCCCAACGATCGCGGCCTGTCTCGCTATCACATCTTGCGCGAGGTCGAGCGATCGCTCAAACGTCTGAATACCGACCACATCGACATTTATCTCGCCCACATGTATGACGAATCGACGCCTCTCGAAGAAACGGTGCGCGCCTTCGACGACTTGGTTCGCTCCGGGAAGGTCCGGTATCTTGCCTGCTGTAACTACGCGGCATGGCAGGTCGGTCGCGCGTTGTGGCTTGCCGACAAACTCAACGCGGCTGCCTACGCCGGTGTGCAGAATCCTTACAGTCTGCTGAACCGCAATCTGGAACGGGAGATGTTTGGTCTGGTGCGCGATCAGGGCCTCGGCGTTATGGCGTATAGCCCCCTGGCGGTGGGACTGCTCACTGGAGCGTATTCACTCGATCAGCCTCCCCCGCAGGGCTCGCTTTGGGCACGACGAACGGACTGGGACTTCGCTGCGAGTACGGGAGGGGCTGCGCGTGAAGTGATTTCAACGGTCGTTGCCCTGGCCGCGGAACTCGGCAAAACACCGTCGCAGTTGGCTCTGGCCTGGGTGCTGTCTCAGCCAGAGGTGTCTGTGGCCATCTTGGGGCCAGACACGATAAGCCAGGTGGAAGAAAATGTGGGCGCCGTGGGCTGGGTGCTCGATGCGACATTGAAAGCGAAGCTCGACGCCGTGTCGTCGGCTTTCGTGTAGCTGGTGTGACTGGCCTGCTTGGTTGCAGTTCGCTTTCGCGCTGACTCGGGAACGGCTGGATTGACCTCCGCAGACCCGTGGAAAGTGCGGATCGGTGCTGTCAGGACTTGGGTGATCGATCGACAGCAGCGTGGGTTCGGTCGAGCAAAGCCCGCGCTGGTTGCGGGCCCGACTTGAAATGACACGAGCTGGTTACCGGCTGGAAGGGCTGCACCTAGCTGGCGGCGGCTGAAACCTCGCGGTCTTGGGCTTCTTGAACGTGTTCCTTGTGCCGAACCCGGAACACTTCCAGCACTTGCCGAAAGGAGCGCTTGACTTCGCTGCTATCGGGCTGTCTGAGAGCTGCCAGTAATTCCTGGTGCTCTTGAAAGTCTTTTCGAAACTCGGTGGTGTGTTTGGAAAAGTCGGTGGCCGAGAATCTCAGCATATAGAAGGTAAACAACGGGGCACAAACGAGATTTAAGCAACGCTCGAGGGGAAGGTTGTCCGAGAGCCTCCAGATCGACTGGTGAAAGGCGAAGTCTTGCTTCATCAGATCCACAAGGTCGATGCGCTGCTGGGCCTTCTGCATCTTGTCCAGCTGTCGCTCCAGCACTTCAAAATCCGCGCCGATCATTCGCTGGCTGGCCAAAGAAGCAGCCAGCGGCTCCAATTCCAGCCGGACTGCACCGAGGACGAGAAATGGAAACGAGGAATAACGTTGGCTCGAGTTTGTTTTTTCCCTCTGTCAACGAACAACTGCCCGTCATCGTTCGAGCCGAGGGCATCTACCTGTACGAAGCGGACGGTCGCAAACTCATCGACGCCGCGGGCGGCGTCGGGTGTGTCACCAGCATCGGTCATGGCGTGGAAGAAGTGATTCGAGCGATCACCCGGCAAGCCGAAAAGGTGGCCTTCGTCCCGTTGATCCAGTTTCTGAGCGAGCCGGTGATCGAGCTGTGCGATCTCATTGCAACACTGGCACCGGGATCGTTGAACAAGGCGATGCTGCTCACCGGAGGATCGGAAGCGACAGAGAATGCCGTGAAGTTGGCGCGCCAGTATCATCTGGAGCGGGGTGCCACCTCGAAGTTCAAGGTAATCTCTCGTTGGCAAGGCTTTCACGGCATGACACTGGGAGCGGTCGGATTTGGAGGCCACACGGGTCGGCGGCGAAAATACCAGCCGATGTTGCACGACAGTCCTCATATCCCGCCTGCCCATCGTTATCGCTGCCGTTTCTGCTGCCACGAAAGCCAGTGCAATCTGACCTGTACCGACCTGCTGGAGCAAACGATCAAGTGGGAGGGGCCGGAGAATGTCGCCGCCTTCATCGCCGAGCCGGTCGTCGGCGCGGCACTCGGTGCGGCGGCTGCGCCGCCAGGCTACTTCCAACGCGTGAGAGAGATCTGCGATGCCTACGAGGTTGTCTTCATTGCTGACGAAGTCATGACGGGGTTCGGGCGTACCGGTGAAATGTTTGCGGTCAATCACTGGGGAGTGGTGCCTGATATTCTGGTCGCTGCCAAGGGAATCGGAGGCGGCTACGCTCCGTTGTCGGTGTTGATCGCGAAAGAAGAAATGGTTGCTCGCTTAGCGCAAAACAACTCCAACTTCACGGCCGTGCATACTCATACGCAACACCCCGTTTCGGCGGCCGCGGGACTGGCTGTACTTCGATACATCCTGAAACACGATTTGGTCACCAACGCCAGAGTGATGGGAGAACGCCTGCTCTCGGGGCTTTGCGACTTACAGCGACGGTGCGATATCGTTGGTGATGTGAGAGGGAAAGGACTGTTAACTGGCCTGGAGTTGGTTCGGGACAAGGCTTCGAGCGAGTCCTTCCCGCTTGAGTCGAAGGCCGCCGCGACGCTGACCCATGAAGCCAGAATGCGGGGGTTGGCCGTCTATCCCGGCACGGGTACGGCAGACGGCCTGGTGGGCGACTATGTCTTGATCACTCCGCCGATGACCATTCGCAGAGACCAGGTAGATGATCTGCTCGCCATCCTGGACGCGGCGTTGTCTGCGACCCAGACCCGGTTGAGTCATTGAATGAACAATCCATCAATGGAACCTGCCGATGTTTGATGTATTGATCCATAACGGACGAATTGTGGATGGCACGGGAAGCCCGTGGTTCCGCGCAGATATCGGGATCGAAGCCGGCAAGATCACAGCGGTTGGTCCGTTGAGCGGCGCGGGGGCCAGGGAGACGATCGATGCCAAAGGCCAGATCGTGTGTCCCGGCTTCGTCGACATCCACAGTCATGCGGACTACACGCTCTTGGTCGAACCGAAGGCAGAAAGCGCAGTTCGCCAGGGTGTGACCACGATGATCGTCGGCAACTGCGGGCATTCGGCTGCACCACTGAGCCGAAGCGACGATCTGAAGAACGTGGTGCTCGGCTATCTGGCTGACGCTTTAGTTCCGGTGACGTGGCGACGGTTCACCGAATATCTCCGAACCCTCGAGCAGCGCGGAACGGCCATCAACGTGGGATCGCTGGTTGGCCACAACGCGATCCGTGTGGCTGTTATGGGCTACGACGCGCGTCGCGCGTCGGCAGACGAACTGGCTCAGATGAAGCGCTTGTTGTCTGAAGCCCTCGAGGAAGGCGCCTTGGGATTCTCGACGGGCCTGGAATACATCCCTGCGAGTTCTTCTGATACGCAGGAGATTATCGAGCTGTGCAAAGTGGCCGCGACTTACAAGCGCTTCTATGCCACGCACGTTCGGCAGAGAGACTACAAAGCGATTGAGGCCGCAGAGGAAGCCATCCAGATTAGTCAAGCGGCGTCGATTCCCTTGCAGTTCTCGCACCTCTCCCCAAGAATCTGGGCGCCTCGCGATGCGAATACACGGATGATTGGAATGATTGACCGAGCCGCGGACGAGGGCCTCGAAGCGACCTTCGACAGCCTGGTCTATCCTTTCGGGGCATCGACGTTGAGCGGCATCCTTCCTCCATGGGCCTTGGAAGGCGGCAGCGCAAAGACTTTGGAGCGGCTCAGAGATCCTCGAAGCCGGGAACACATCAAGGCTTACCGTTATCCGATGTTTAAGTTTGTCGTTTCAGGGCAATGGGATCAAATCACGCTTTATCATTCGCAGAAGAACCCTCATTACTCGGGGCTGACCTTCGAGGAGATCGGACGCGATCGCGGCAAAGATCCCCACGACGCGATCCTCGATTTGATGCTCGAGGAAGGGTCTGACTTCTACGGAATGATGTGGTCGGCGAATTCGCAGGACGAGAAGGAAATCGAAATTGCTTTGCAACACCCTCGCTGCATTGCGGAATCGGATGGGCTCACCTTGGCGCCGTATGGCCCCTTGGCCAATATGCATCATCCTTTCACCTACGGATGGGTAGCTCGCGTCCTCGGCAGATATGTTCGCGAGAAGAAGCTCTTCCCTCTTGAGGAAGCCGTTCGCAAGATGACGTCGTTTCCGGCTCGGAAAGCGGGTCTCAGAGACCGGGGATTGCTCCGAGAAGGCATGTGGGCTGATGTTGTGATCCTTAACGAGGGCCAAGTACAGGACAATACCAGCGTGAAATCCCCAGATGCCTACCCTTCGGGATTTCGACTGGTTCTGGTGAATGGAAAGATCGTCTTCGATGGCAATACCCACACCGGGGCGCTGAGCGGCACCGTAATCCGCTCTTTTTAGTTGTTCGTCCACTGCCCTGCGAGACAACAGCCCTTTGCGGTGACCGTGTTCGCCATCGCGTAGTTTGGCAAGGTCAGGCAACACATGCCTGGAGGGGTTTCTCAAGCCCTCGTTCGAAGGACCGTCGCGCTGGGCCGTCATGCCCGAGCACGCGGGCATCCAGTCAGGCGCGGCCATCTTCGCAATTCCAGGGGGTTCGCGGATCTTCGGCCGCGTGTTTTCACAGGGGCAGACTTTCTTGGGGAATCTTGCTGGGTCCCGTCAAAGTCAAAGTCTCGTAAGCCCTTGGGTCGAGGTCGAGCCCTTGCTAACACGCGGGCTACTGATTGGGTCGCCGGGCTGTTCAGTAGCCCGACCGTAAGGGAGGGCTCACGACTTTGGCGGGATCCGGGGCGGCCTGGCCGCGGGATTTCGCGGGATTTACCTGGATTTACCCCCTCCCATTTTCATCGTAGAATACGCCCATGCGAACGAGGTCGTTGCGTCTGGTTCACGCTTTTGGTGCTTGGGTTCTGGCAGGCCTGCTGCTGGGTAAAACCCTGCCGTTGCAAGGTCAGGCCGACCCAGCGGCCGAGCGATTAACCGAAGAGCAGCTGCTTGCCCTGGTGACTTCCGCGAAACTGGGAGAGGTACCGGCCAGCCGGATCGTCGAATTGATTCGCAAGAAAGGCATTGCGTTTCCCGTTACGGACGTGTTCCTCCTCGAGTTGCAAACCCGTGAAGTTGATCCTGCCGTACTTGACCTGCTGCGGGAGATCCGCGGGGAAGGCAAGGACTTCGTTGCCACGAAGCCCGCCGGGGCAAACGGCCCGTTGCCGGAGCCCAAACCTCCAGCCACCGCTGTGGCAGCCAGGCTGGAGGAGGCTGACTGGCCGAAGTTTCTGGAACAGGTGCGCGAGAAAGCTATCGCGTACACAGATGAGCTGCCTAACTTCATTTGCACACAAATCACACAACGTTCGGCGCGTTATTTTCCGGGCGGCTGGCGCCCGCTAGACAACTTCGTTGCTGAGCTGAGTTACTTTGACAAGAAAGAGCACTACAAAATCCTCAGCGTCGCGAATCAAGCCACCACGACCACAACGATGGAGAACCTTTCTGGAACGCGCTCGACCGGTGAGTTTGGTTCGTCGCTGCGATCGCTGTTCGATCCGGGAACTCGGGCGGTCTTTCGCTTGGAAGGGCGGGAACAGACAGGAGCTCGGGAAACCATCCGTTTGGGTTACCAGGTAGCTCGGGAAACATCCAGCCGGACGATCAGCTACAACAACGAGCGCACCATCATCACGGCCTATCGTGGCCGCTGTTGGATTGATCCAGAATCGTTCCAGGTGGTGCGTCTGGAGGACAAAGCGATCGCCATCCCTGAAGATTTTCCGATCACCCGTTCAGACGGTGCGATCGACTATGACCTGGCAGACATCGGCGGCCGGAAGTATTGGTTGCCCGTGCGTGCGGAGGTTTTGCTAGTTGAAGGCGCCGCCAGGTTGCACACCCGAAATGTCATCGAATTCAAGAAGTACCGCAAGTTCGAAGCCGAGGTACGGATCGTTCCCGACTAGCAGCCGCCGGAGGGCCGCCGGAGAAACCTGGGTGCCCAGGTCATGAGTGAGCACAAGCCGGGTGTCGCTGGGGTTCGCATTGGCCATATCCACTTGAAAGTGGCCAATCTCGATCGTTCCCTGGCGTTCTATTGCAACATTCTGGGATTCCAGCTCATTCAGCGCTATGGATCCGGCGCCGCGTTCGTCTCATCGGGAGGATACCACCACCACATTGGTCTCAACACCTGGGAGAGCTCCGGAGGCCAGCCCGCTCCGCCGGGCACGACGGGTCTGTATCACTTTGCGATTCTGTACCCGAGCCGTGCCGACCTCGCCGAGGCGTTGCGCCGAGTTCAAGCTGCTGGCATTCCTCTTGACGGCGCCAGCGACCACGGCGTGAGCGAGGTGCTCTATCTGCGGGATCCCGATAACAACGGGATCGAGCTCTGCTGGGATCGGCCACCTGAGAAATGGCCGCGCGCCTCCACGGGCGAATTGCAGATGTTCACCCAGCGGCTGGATATCGTGGGGCTTCTAGCGGAGGCTCCGCAGCCGACCTGAGCAAGGCTAGATCGCAGGCCAATTACCTTAGAGGGTGTTTAAAAACCCTCTGAGGCGGAAGGAAATGCTGTGATTCCGGCTAAAGCCGGGACTACAAACGTAGCTGACTCCTTGAACCAGGCCTTTCTAAACACCCTCTTAGTTTAGTTAGTTTTTCTTCTTGCGTGCTCCGAACGCGCGGAACTCTTTGGTCACCCCAAAAGTAATGCCTGAGTGCGGGGAATTGTTGGCAAGACCGGCTACCCCTGCGATATCCCACCGAAAACCAAGCCCGGTGATTTGCACGCCGAGCCGAAACAACGACTGGCTTTCCGTTCCAAGCGGCGCTCCTTCTTTCCGGGTGTTCCAACGACCATAGACCTCGCTGGCAAGGTTAGCTGCAGCCGTTAGCGGGTAGATGCCTCCAAGGCCGTACACCACCACGTCATTCTGAGCTCCGGCCTGCACGGGATTGCTTAGAATGCCCAGCCCGGCATTGGCGAAGGCATTCAGCTTTCCGAAATGTTTTCCAGCCAGCAGGGTGCCGTAGAACTGCGTGCTGTCAAGGCCCAAGCCCTTCGCTGCCGAAGCATTTGGAAGCTGAACCGTCGGGCGAAAGGCAAGAGCAGGGAAGTGCTTCTTTTCGGGAACCAGAAGGATTTTGGTCGACAGCGAAAGATCTCCGAAGTCACTCGTGGCCGTGCCTCCCGAGTTCAGCTTGAGGCTCAATGGCGTCGGCGAGCGCTGGTTGATGGACAGGGAATTGAACACGGTGCCTTGCATCTGAAATTCAGCGATTCCTCCCAAGCCGGTGTAGATACCGATGACCCCGAGGCTGGTCAGATCGCCCCGCAAGCCGGGAAGCGGGAACTTGGCGTTCTGAAGAAAATCGAATCCAAACTGTAAGGACACCATTCCGGCCGGGAGGATGGCTGGCTCTTGAGTCTCCAATGGCCGTTGTTGGGTCCAACCGGAGCTGCCGCTCATGAGGATGAGGGCGGGCAAAGTCCACCACCGGGAAAAACGAAATTGCTGCGAATGAGGCATCGAGATTTTTCTCCTGTGTGCCAGCCACGGGTGAGCCGGGTTGTAAAGCAGCGAGCAGAATACCGAGCGCCTGGAACAGATTCTCCCCAGTCTGAAAGACCCTCCATTGCGTGGCGCATTCACGGCGCGGCTTGCCTTGTGCAAACGAGTCCCCAACCATGGCACAGATCGTGAAGGTCGCGCCACCCAAGAATGAATTGAATCTGGCCTGAATGACTGGACGAGGTGCTACTCGACGGTCTCTTGCTCGTATTTCAGGATGGCTGCCGCAACCACCGCAGCCGTTTCGGTGCGGAGAATCTGCGAACCGAGGCTGGCAGGCCGAAAGCCTGACCGAACAAGCGCACCGTGTTCCTCTTCGGTCCAGCCCCCTTCTGGCCCGATGCAGAAAGCAGCATGCTGCCAGCTAGAGCAGCGCAGAATCTTCTTCAGGCTTTCGGCGTGCTCCTGCTCGGAAAGCAACAGCCTCAGGCCCGGTGCCAGGCTGCTCCAAACTGAAGCCAGAGAACACGGCGGGTGCAGCACAGGAAATGTGTTGTGCCTCGATTGCTTGACAGCCGCCAAAACGATCTTGCGCCATCGCTCCATTTTGGCGTCAAGCCGTTCCTTTGGAATGCGAACGACGGAACGAGCCGCCTCAAGCAGATAGATTTCATCAACTCCGATTTCAGTGCACTTTTCAAGCAGCCACTCCAGCTTCTCCGCTTTGCAAAGCGACTGAATCAGTACGAGGCGTGCTGCCTTCATGGAGCCTGGCTCGAGCAACTCAACCTGGCACAGCTCGACACGGTCTTGGGAGCAGTGGTCAACGATGCCGCGCCAGACCTGGCCGGAACCATCGAAAAGCTCGACGACGCTTCCAGGCTGAGCCCGCAAGACTCCGCGCAAATGATGTGCCTCGCTCCCAAGCAAGATCGCTCTGCCTTGAAACGGCGGCTCCGAGAGCAGGAATCTCCGCGAAGACATAGAAGGGAATGAGATGCTATGGGGAGAGTCTGCCGGGTTTTGGGCGAACATAGAGCAGGCAAGTCCACTCGCCCTTCGTCGCCCGACGTACGAGTCGGAGGCGGCTTCGGCGTCCTAGCCTCTCGATCCGTCCTGCTTGCCGGGTAAGCAGCCCCGAAAGGATCATCGTCGCACCGTTCTTCAGTCGCAGCGCGAACTTCGAGAACTCCTGCTCGATCAGCTCCACGGCCAGATTGGCCACCAAACATTCCGGCCTGAGCGCGGGAGTCTTGTCGATGTCACCCAGGATCCACTCCACCTGGGCTGCGCAACCGTTTTCCGCTCCGTTCTGTACAGCAATCTCGATGGCGATCGGGTCGGTGTCACAGGCAACGACGCGGCGTGCGCCCAGCTTGGCCGCAGCAATGGCGAGAATACCGGATCCGGTGCCGATGTCCAGGCAGGTGGTGCCGGGCTTCACATGACGTTCGAGAGCTTCCAGGCACAACTGAGTCGTCTCGTGCGTGCCGGTTCCGAAAGCCATTCCAGGTTCGATGAATATCGGGATGCGGCTTTGCCCGGCTGCGCGATTGTGCTTCGCGCGGACGGATGCGTCCGGATGAGCCGCGCGCTCGATGGCCACGATTCGAAAACGCCGGCCGATGCTAAAGGGTTCAAGCTGTTGGCGCCACTTCCTGAACCAGTCGCGCTCAGTTTGGATTCGCGCGGTGCAGCGGAAGAGAGAGATACCGGCGCTGCGGCATTGGGCTTTGAAGTCATGGCACAAGGCTTGAAGATCTTGAAGCGGGTCAAAATAAGCCTTGATCTGTAGCCGGTCAGATCGAAGCGAATCCTCTTCGATGCCGTTTGTTCCAAGGCTCCACAGGATTCCTGAGGCTTCGTCGAGGTCATCGGGCGGGAACGAAGCCTGAAGGTAATTCCATTGTCTCATCCGAAGATGTCTTTGACTTTATCGAGGATCTTTCTTTCGAGAGGCTTGTTGCTGACGTCGGTCACTTCGGCAAACTGTTCAAGCAGTTTTCGTTGTTCGCGGGTGAGTTTCGTTGGGGTGGTCACGCTAACGCGGACGTACTGGTCGCCGCGACCCTTTCCGGTGGGGCTGGCGATCCCTTTGCCCCGCAGGCAGAAGACCTTGCCGCTCTGTGTTCCTTCTGGAACGCGTAGCCGGTCTTCTCCTTCCAAAGTTGGGATGGTGATTTCGGCGCCGAGTGCTGCCTGCGAGAAACTGATCGGGATGGTGCAATAGATGTGGTTCTGCTGGCGCTCGAAGATCTCGTGCTCCTTCACATAAAACACCACATCGAGATCGCCGGCAGGGCCGGCGTGAACGCCGGCCTCTCCTTCGCCGCTAAGGCGCATGCGCTGCCCATTATCAACCCCCGCCGGGATCTTGAGTTCCAGCGTTCGCTCCCGATGCACCCGGCCTTCACCCCGGCACTCTTTGCAAGGATTCTTAACGATCGTTCCTTTGCCTTGGCAGTGATGACACGTACGGCTGATGCTGAAGAAGCCTTGCTGATAGCGAATCTGGCCCTGGCCATGGCACGTCGGACAGGTACTTTGGCCGGCGCCGGGAGCTGCACCGCTGCCCGAACAACTGGCGCATGCTTCCAGCCGCGGCACTTTGATTCTGGTCTTCAGTCCCAGAGCGGCCTCCATGAAGGTCAGCTCCAGGTTGTAGCGCAGGTCGTCTCCACGCTGGGCTGCGCTCCGGCGGCGACCGCCTCCCATAATGTCGCCAAATCCGAAGAGGTCGCCGAAAATATCGCCGAATTCGGAGAAGATGGCTGGATCGAAGCCTGCGGAAGCGGACGCGCCATTCGTGTGCCCGAAACGATCGTAGTGGGCTCGCTTCTGTTGATCGCTCAAGACACTGTACGCTTCGGCGGCCTCCTTGAACTTCTCCTCGGCGTCCCGGTCTGCCTGGTTCTTGTCGGGGTGATACTTGACCGCCAACTTGCGGTAGGCGCTCTTGATCTCCTGGTCCGATGCCGACCTGCCGACTCCCAGAACCTCGTAGTAATCGCGCTTGCTCAAGCCAAATCTCCTTCTTTATTTCGCGTCAATGCTGGGCGTGTCCAGCCAGGAAAGCATATCGTCTGGCTTTGGGGGCTGCGGTGGCTTCCCGCTGCCCTGCGAGGAGAACATGGCATGCGTCAACAGTGAAGCCGACTGTTCAAGGTCCTGCATCAAACTGGGGTAGCTGATGTTCGCGTCAATGCTTTCATCAGCGTTCTTGGCCGACTTCAAAGCTTGCCTCACAAAGGTCTGGTCGTTTTCCTGCAACAGCCAGCCGAACTCAGTGAAGGTTTTTGCCGTGGACTGAAGCAGGCCGCTCAGCCGGTTCTTCAAGATCCGCTCCTCCTTCAGCTTGCGATCTTCATCAGAACGGTACTTGGCTTCGTCGATGATGCGTTTGATTTCATCGCCGGAGAGACCGCTGGAAGGCGTTACTTTGACGGCCTGCTCGCGGCCCGAGCTCTGGTCTTTAGCAGACACGCTCAATATACCACTGGCGTCAATGTCAAAGGTCACGTCGATTTGAGGAACTCCCCGGGGCGCAACCGGAATATCGATCATCTCGAACTTCGCCAGGGAGCGATTGGCCGCAGCCAGCTCGCGCTCGCCTTGCAAAACATGGATCTCGACGACGGATTGGTTTTCGGCAACGGTCGTAAACGTCATCGTTTTGGTCGTCGGAATCGTGGTATTCCGATCGAGAAACTTGGTGAACAGCCCGCCGTGGGTTTCGACGCCGAGAGAGAGGAATGACGTCGAGCAACACGATGTCTTTGATCTCGCCTTTCAGCACGCCGCCTTGAATCGCGGCTCCAATCGCGACCACTTCATCCGGATTGATCTCGAGGCACGGCAGTTTTCCGAAGGTCTTCTCCACACGCTCACGCACCAGCGGAGTTCGGGTTTGGCCTCCGACCAGAATCACCTGGTCGATGTCCTTGGGTTCGAGTTTGGCGTCCCAAAGGGCTTTCTGGCAGGGTTCGACGGTCCTTTCGACTAGGTCAGCCACCATCTGTTCGAACTTGGAGCGGGACAACAGCTTGTTGAAGTGCTTGGGACCCGTCCGATCAGCCGAGATGAACGGGAGATTGATGTGCGCCTCCATGGTGCTGGAAAGCTCGCATTTCGCCCGCTCGGCTGCTTCCTTCACCCGCTGCAAGGCCAGCCGGTCGCTGCGCAAATCGATATTGTTCTCCTTCTGAAACTCCGCCACGATCCAATCGAGGATCTTCTGGTCGAAGTCCTCACCGCCGAGGAAACTATCGCCGCCGGTAGCCAACACTTCGAAGACACCGTCATTCAGCTCGAGGATGGAAACGTCGAAGGTGCCTCCGCCGAGATCGAAGATCACGACTTTCTCATTCTCGTGTTTTCCGAGGCCGTAGGCCAGAGCGGCCGCTGTGGGTTCGTTGATGATGCGGTTCACCGTGAGGCCCGCGATTTTTCCGGCATCCGTGGTGGCCTGCCTCTGAATGTCGTCGAAGTACGCGGGTACGGTCACGATCGCTTCGGTGACTTCCTCTCCCAAGAACTCCTCAGCCGACTCGCGCAGCTTTTTGAGGATGACCGCCGAGATTTCGGGGGGGGGCTGTAGTCCTTGCCCAGGATTTGAACGCGTACGTCGCTGGATTCGGAGCCAGTCAGCTGATAGGGCAAGACTTCCTTGGCCTGCTGCACTTCTGGCGAGTTGAGTTTTCGGCCGATCAGGCGCTTCACGGCATAAACCGTATTCTTCGCGTTGGTTAAGGCCTGGCGCTTCGCAATCTGACCTACCAACTGCTCACCTTTCTCCGTGAAGCCCACCACCGACGGCGTGGTGCGCCCGCCCTCGCGGTTCGGTATGACCTGGGCCACACCACCTTCAATAACCGCAAGGCACGAGTTGGTCGTTCCCAAATCGATTCCAATGATTTTTGGCATAAGCGGTTCCTCACCGGACTCGCCCGGCGTTCAACAGCCAGCCGGCGCGGGACTCCTTCCGGCAACGTTCGTCTAGCCGGCCGCTTCGGGCTCACTTTCCACCGACTCCAGCGGGACGGCTGGTTCTTCTTCCGCGGGCGGGGAAGGGGCGACGGCTACCTTGACCATAGATGGGCGCAGCAAGCGGTCTTTAAAGGTGTAGCCACGCTGCATCTCTTCGATGACCTCGTTTTCCGGCAATACCGAACTCTCTTCCCGCATTACAGCCTGGTGGAAGTTCGGATCGAACATCTTACCAGTTGCCCTGATGGGCTGTACTCCCGCTGCCGACAGTTGATCGCGCAGCTGTTTCAAGATCAGTTCGATTCCTTTTTTGTAATTCTCAACGGTCTCACCTTCGGTGACGGAGAGTCCCCGTTCCAGCCCATCGAGTGCCGGCAGCAGGCCCAGTACGAAGTTGGCGACCGCGAAGTCGTACGATTCGATCTTCTCCCGCTCCGTTCGCTTTCGGAAATTCTCGAACTCCGCCTGTTTGCGCAGGAGCCGGTCGTAAAGATCCTGCTTCTCTTTCAGCAATGCCTCATGCCGTTCGGCAGAGACGCCGGAGCTTGCGTCGCCTGCTGGGGCTGGCATCTCGCCGGTTTCGGTGACCGCGTCCGATGCTGCTGCGTTTTCCCCAGCGCCAGCTGTGGGGCTCTCTTCCGCCAACGCAAGGCCTCCGCCACTCAATGGCGCCTCGGAGCATTCCCCGGTTGTCCCTTCTATTGGTTTGATCTCTTCACCCATTCCATCGTCTCCAGACAACACTCGCTGCAGCTTCGATAAAAACCGCTTGGCCATGTTCTGCGGGCAATAGTTGGACAATGATGAGCGGGGCGGCAACGGGTCTAGTTGGCATTAAAAATCTGGCCGTAGAGCTTTGCCACATAGTCCACGATGGTGATGGCCCGCGCATACTCCAGGCGGGTTGGCCCCAGAATTCCTACGGAACCTAGGTTGGGACCTTGAGGCGTAATCGGAGAGGAAATCAACGTGTATTCCTGCATTCCTGGAACTGCGTTCTCAGAACCGATGATCACTCGAACCCCGCTACCGGAGGCGCCGCGGATGCATTCATTGAGAATCTTGACCAGCTTGCTCTTCTCCTCAAACGTCTTGAACAAGGACTGCATTCGCAAACTGTCCGAGAATTCTGGTTTGCTGAGCAAGTTTGAAGGACCGTCGAGGTAAATATCGGCATTCTGCTCGGAAACTTCATCGATCAACCCACGATTACAGAGAAGGATAACGTTCTTGAGAAGGCGGTCGTAAAGAACCTTCTCCTCTCCCATCTTCCGCAGGACGTCGGTGCGAATCGCCAGCAGACTTTGCCCGGCGTAGTGCTCGTTGATGTAGCGCGCTGTTTGGTCTAGTTCTGATTGCGTGAACAGCTCGTCCACATGCACCAACCGGTTCTGAACGACACCGGATCTGGACACAATGATCACCAGGATCCTACCTTCGCCCACCTGAATGAATTCGATATGCCTTAGCTGGTTCTGGTCAAGCGCCGGTGAGATGACGAAGCCGATGTTGTCGGTCGCCTGGGAGATCGTGTGCGAGATGCGTTCGACGACACCGTCGTGGGAACTGGCGTCGAAGATATTCCCATCGATGAACGCTCGATCCGACTTGTCCAGCCTGGCTGATTCCAGCAGATTATCAACGTAGAACCGGTACCCCTTGTCGGTTGGAATGCGTCCAGCTGAAGTGTGGGGCTGCGCCAGGTAGCCGGCCTCCTCCAAGTCAGCCATGATATTTCGGATCGTTGCGGGGCTCAGGTCGCTGCGGCGTTTGCGAGAAATGAACCGCGAACCGACGGGCTTGCCGTCGGCGATGTAGAACCTAATGACGGCTTTGAGGATCTCGCATTCGCGATCGTTTAACTCAGGTTTCGAATTCATGCGGAGACCCCTGGGGTTGAAGCTCACTCAAGCCACGCCCAGCATAAGATTTTATAGTATCCAGAACCCTTAGTGTCAAGCCAATTGCAGCCTGATTGCAGCCTGGAGGAATGCGGCTGAAAAAGGCGGGGCGCGACGGCAAACGGTACTACGGCACGCGATTCCAGATCGAACCGAAATAGGCAACCTTTACCGAAATCATCTCAAAGTATGGTTCGCTCGGGTGAATCTGTCGGGCGCGGAACGTTCAGTTCGATCGGTCGCGCTATCGTCTGTTCTCCTGGAAT
>VFZK01000020.1 GCA_016871215.1 Acidimicrobiia bacterium
GATGAAGCGGCCGCACACGATCGCGAGCCTTCCGTCGGGGAATCATCGTTGCCGAGTGAACTTCTGTCGCGCCAGGGAAACGCTGTGGACCGGCGAATCCAGCGTTTCTCATCCAGCCTCATTTCACAGGACACTTCATACACTGGCCTTTGCTTTCGAAGGCCTTCCCGCCCGCCACGTGGCAAGCAGCACAGGATTTTTTTGAGCTTCGGCGGGTTTGTGGCTTGAGACGATGAACCACGACATCGACCCCTTCCAGCTCGAAGTCATCCGGCACAGCTTCGACGCAATTGCTGAGGACATGTCGCTGACGCTGATGCGCACGGCACATTCCGGAATCGTGCGGGACTCGCTTGATTTCTCGACTTCGATCTGCGATGCCCTGGGCCAGCCTTTGGCGCAGGGCATCTGCACCCCCATGCAACTCGGCAGCTTCTACGACGCCATGCTGCAGCTCATCGCCGACTATTCCGGCCGGATTTTCCCGGGAGACGTGTTCCTGGCTAACGATCCCTACGCGGCTGCCGGCCAGCATCTGCCGGACTTGTACATTGCGATGCCGATTTTCGAAGAGGACCGCGTGGTAGCGTGGTCAACGACCATTGCCCATCACTCGGACGTGGGCGGTATCGTCGCCGGATCGAATGCGATCGGCGCCGAAGAGATTTTCCAGGAGGGCCTGCGCCTGCCGATCGTCAAGTTCGTAGAGGCCGGGAAGCGCAACGAGGCGCTGTGGGATGTCATCGCGCTCAACGTGCGAACTCCGGAGAAGGTGCTCGGCGATCTACAAGCCCAGATGGCCGCCTGCACCAGCGGCGAGCGTGAGATGCAAGAGCTTTTCCGGCGCTACGGCACCAGCACCGTGCTGCGCTACGCCGAATACCTCCACGACTACACCGAGCGCCTAACCCGCGCCGAACTCAGGGAGATCCCAGAGGGGACTTACCGGTTTACTGACCACCTGGATGGACTGGGCGCCAATCCCGAACCGATTGTTTTGCAGGTGGCGGTCACCATTCGCGACGGCCGCGCTCTGGTCGATTGGAGCGGAAGTTCGCCGCAGGTGAAGGGCGGTATCAATCCAAGTTTCCCATTCACCAAAGCCTGCGCCTACACCGCGTTCCGCTCGATTCTCAATTCTGACTTGCCGACCTGCCACGGCTTCACCCGGGCCATCGAAGTGCGCGCTCCGCTCGGAAGCCTGCTGAACCCAACTTTTCCGGCACCTTGCGGCGCGCGCGGCGTCACCGGCTTTCGGATGATCGACTGTCTGATGGGCGCCATGGCCACAGCCGTGCCGGACCGCGTGACGGCTGACACGAGCGGCGGATCGACGCTCCCAACCATCGCCGGATATCTGCAAGGCAAGCCGTTTGTATTTTGTGAAACGTTTCTGGGAACCTGGGGCGGCACCTCGGCGCACGACGGCCAGAACGGCGTGCCGCACATGGGCGCCAACCAGACAAATGTGCCGGTCGAAATGATCGAATCCGACTACCCGATCCGCATCGAGCGTTACGGCCTGGCGCCCGATACTGCCGGCCCCGGACGCTATCGGGGCGGATTGTCGCTCATGCGGGAGTACCGCATTCTGTGCGATGAGGCCATTCTCAGCATCCGCTCCGACAAGCGACGCTACCCTCCACACGGCTTGTTTGGAGGCGGCGCGGGCGCCCCTTCGCTGAACCTCGTCAATCCGCAAAACGAGACCAAGCTCCTTCCGGTGCTGATGACGGAGGTCGAGCGTCTCAAAAGGGGCGACGTTTACCTTCACGTCATGGCGGGGGGCGGAGGCTATGGCGATCCCCTCGAACGCGATCCACTGGATGTTCTCGACGACGTGGCCGAGGAAAAAGTGACCATCCGGCATGCCGCGGAGGCTTACGGCGTTGTGATAGTGACCGATCCGGTGCTGCGCATCGATGACGCTGCGACAGAGCGCCTGCGCTGTGAGCTGCGGGCGAGCAAGGTCGCAGAGCCCCGCAGTTAGCGCGATAGCTTTGCGTAGCACAGACCTGCGCGGTTGGCAGGTCTGCGGCTTGAAAGCGAACGCTCCAGCAGAGGCTGGCGTTCAGAGACCATAAGACCTCGATCACAGAGGAAACTCTGCCGAACCGCGAACCTGTTTCGGCGGTGGGCATACGACTTGGGCAATTGCAAACCGGTAGTTTTACAGCCGCAGACCCGCGGAAAGCGCGGGATCTGCGCTACGAGAATTCGGCCTCACAGGGGCGTCCGTAGGTAACGTTAAGTTTTGCCCAACGCTTGTGCCAGGAATTCCAGCATCAGCCGATTAAATTCGTCCGGTTGTTCTTCTGGAACCGTGTGCGAAGCCCCTTCTACGACAACGAGCTTTCCATTGGGGATCGTGTCAGCGATCAGGGCATGGCCGGCCGGCGGTGTCGACCAATCGTTTGCGCCCGCAACGACGAGAGTCGGGCAGTTAATCTTCGGAAGCAACGGCCGCAAATCCATATTTCCGATTGCTCTTGCACTTGCCGCATAGCCGAGTGGCGGTGTCGCTGCCAACATCTCGCGGTAGAACTGAATGACATCAGGCCGCTCGTGATGGAACGACTTGACGAACCAACGCGACATCGCCACGTCGAGCAGTGGCGCCATGCCGTCCAGTTCAGCCGTGGCTGCTCTGAAGAGTGCCTGCGATATGCCTGGCTCGCCCATCATCGCAGACGTGTTCACCACAACCATTGCGCGGACACGCTGGGGATAGGTTGCCGCAAACTGCATCGTGACAAAGGCGCCGTAGGCATGGGCTACGAGGATCGCGCGGTCGATGCCGAGAGCATCGAACAACCCTCCCAGGTCGTCCACGTGCAGCGAGATGGGATGAACGGTCCCACGCCGGCCAGGCGCTTCCGATCGGCCCATGCCGCGCAGGTCGTAGACAATGGTGCGAAACCGATGGGCAAGCACCGGTGTCTGGTTTCGCCACACACCACCGTTCAGTCCCAGTCCGTGAAGGCAGACGACGGGCAGGCCCGCGCCGCTCTCGTCGTAGTGCAGCCGCACCCCGTTTGCGATGGTGTTCATTCATGGTTCTCCGCACGGTAATTTCGATATAATTCCTCTAACGCTGGCGTTGCGCGCGATTGTATCGCAAACCAGGCATCGAAGCGTGCAAGCCGCGAAATCCTTTTCTGACAGCCCGGAGAGTTCGAACCGATGCATTGGCGCTGGATTTCTGCGACGTTATCGATTCGGGAAGCTGCCCGGAGCTTGTTCCCGCCGCCGCGTCGTACCCTTTGCTTCGTTGCGGTTTCATTGTGGGCCGGAGTCCATGTCGCGCCGGAGGCACTTCTTGCAGAGCTCCCGCGGGAGCAGTTCGCGCTTCTGGACAGCGAATACCGTCAGCAGATTCGGCCGATGATGCAGCGGTTCTGCCTCAACTGCCACTCCAGTGCCAGCCCCGCTGGAGACCTGGATCTCGAGCGTTTCGTCGCGTTGGAAGAGGTGCGCCGCGACACAAAGGCCTGGGTCAAGGTTGCCGAGATGCTGCGCAATGGGGAAATGCCGCCGGAGGGCATGGAGCAGCCAACTCCAGAGCAGCGAAACCAGCTGCGTGGATGGGTTGAGCGCTACCTTCACGCCGAGGCCTTGGCTAACGCTGGAGACCCTGGAGCTGTGGGGTTGCGCCGGCTCAACAATGCGGAGTACACCTACACGATCCGCGATCTCACTGGCGTCACTTTGAATCCTGCTCGTGAGTTTCCGATCGACAGCGCAGCCGGAGAAGGGTTCACGAACGCCAGCAATGCCCTTGCGATGTCGCCCGCTCTGTTCAAGAAGTACCTCGACGCGGCCAAGGGGATCGCGCAGCATGCGGTGCTGCTGCCCGAGGGATTTCGGTTTTCTCCTCACGCGACGCGACGGGACTGGACCGACGACTGCGTTGCACAGATTCGCGCTTTCTACGAGCAATTCGTGCCGAGTGTCGAAACGCCGCAGGGGCGTGGGGGAGCGCTCCCGCTGGAAGCCTACTTCGCGGCGGCTCTTGCCGAGCGGCAGTCTCTTTCGACGGGCCGTACGAACCTTGCGGCCGTAGCCCGAAAGCAGGGTCTGAACAGCAAATACTTCAATCTGCTTTGGGCTGCGCTCGTTAGCGGCAAATCATCGATTCTGCTAGACGATCTTCGTTCGCGATGGCGCACGGCAAGACCGGGCGACGCTCCGGCTCTGGCAGCCGAAGTCGCCGCGTGGCAGAAAGGGCTTTGGGTATACAACCCTGTGGGCCTGATCGGCAAAAAGGGAAGCCGGCCGCAATGGCTGGAGCCCGTCAGCCCCGTTGGTGCGAGCCACGAGCTACGCTTCAACTTTCCACCGCTGCAGAAGGGCGAACTCGCAAAGGAAGTCGTCGTGTCGCTTGTTGCTGCCCGCCTAGACGATGGCAAGGAGCCGCGAGCCATCGTGTGGCAGCGGCCTCGGCTCGCTGCGGAAGGCAGGCCGGATGTGATCTTGCGCGACATCGCAGCGCCTGCAGATGTTGCTCCAGCGAAGTTTGGCTGGCGCCCCGACGGACGCCAGATTGATTCTGCATCGCTCTGGATGAGCGCTCCCTCAGTCAGCGTGTTTCGGCTGCCCGCCGAGCTGGCAGCCGGGAGGGAGCTGGTGGCGACGGCCCTTCTCGACGACGCAGATGCCGAGGGGAGCGTGCAGGTCGAAATTGCCGAGGGTGTGGCAAAAGCAAGACCGGAACTGCAGCCCAATGCTGTGTCTGTAGCACTTTCCAAAATCAACATCGGGGCAGACGTTCGTATTGTCACGCACCTGCGGCCGATTCTCGCCGGCGACCGCAGCGCTGCCAAGAAACAACTGGAGACGGCCATGGAGGACCATCGAAGGTTGTTTCCACCGGGCGTCTGCTACACCAAGATCGTTCCCGCGGATGAAACGCTCACGCTCAATCTGCTGTATCGCGAAGACCACCACCTGACCCGGCTCATGCTCGACGCGACGCAGCAAACTCGGCTCGATGAGCTGTGGAAACAGCTGCTTTATGTCAGCCAGGATGCGCTGCGGACGGTCGACGTTCTGGAGTCTCTGTTGGAGACGACGATCAAACATCCTCAAGAGGGGGTTTTCGATTCGGCCGTCGCACCCATCCAGAAACGAGCGGCGACATTTCGGCAAGAGCTGCTCGCTTCCGAGCCAAGACATCTCGATGGCTTGGTGGCGTTTGCCGAGCGCGCCTATCGCCGTCCTCTGGCCGTCGAGGAGAAGAGTGAGCTGCGCGGGCTCTATGGCCGTCTGAGAAAGCAGGAGCTAACCCACGACGACGCGTTTCGCTTGACGCTCGCCCGCGTTTTCACAGCCGCACCCTTCCTGTACCGGTTGGAAACCGCGCCGACAGGGCCTTTCGCCGCTGAAGTGGCGCCCCTGGAACTGGCCAGCCGCTTGAGTTACTTCCTCTGGTCGTCGCAGCCGGACGAGATGTTGAGAAAGTCAGCTGAGTCTGGCCGCCTTGCGAGGGGAAACGAGCCGGCGAGGATGCGGCTGAAAAACGGCTCTACAAGCGTCTCGCATCCCAACGTCACTGAGTTACAACGCCACACGCGGCGCATGCTCAAGGATCCCAGGGTGCGGCGCTTGGCAGTCGAGTTCGGCTGCCAATGGTTGCACATCCAGGACTTCGATTCCGGCGAAACGAAAAGCGAAAAGTTGTTTCCCGAGTTCGCAGGGCTGCGTGGCGAGATGTTCGAGGAGGCGGTGCGATTTCTTACCGATCTGTTCGAACGCGACGGTTCGCTCCTCAGCCTGCTCGATGCCGGCCACACGTTCGTCAACGGCCACTTGGCAAAGTTCTACGGCCTGGAAGTCCCCGGAGTCCCGGAATGGCGGCGCGTCGAGGGGATTCAGCAGTACGGCCGGGGCGGCATCCTGGGGTTTTCCGCGACACTGGCCCGGCAGTCTGGAGCCTCGCGCACGAGTCCAATCTTGCGTGGCAACTGGATCAGCGAGGTGTTGCTGGGCGAGAAGCTGCCACGGCCCCCCAAGAATGTTCCCCAGCTTGCCGATGAGGTTCCCGAGGGATTGACCGAGCGGCAGCTCATCGAACGCCATCGCAGCGACGCTGCCTGTGCCAAGTGCCATGACCGCATTGACCCCCTGGGATTCGCGCTGGAAGGCTTCGACGCAATTGGCCGCCGCCGCGAGCGCGACGCGGCCGGGTTGCCCATCGATTCGAGAACGACACTGCCGGACGGCAGCGTCGTTGAAGGGTTGGCGGGTTTGCGAACCTACCTGCGGGAAAAACGATGCGATGCCTTCATTCGCCAGTTTTGCCGCAAGCTCTTCGGCTACGCACTAGGGCGGGAACTTCAGCTCTCTGACGAACCGCTGCTCGCCGAGATGCAGCAGCGGCTACGCAGGAACAACTACCGTGTTTCCACGGCGGTGGAAGCGATTGTGCTAAGTCCTCAGTTCCGAAAGATTCGAAAGAGTGAGTAGCAAAACGCTCGGGACGCGGTTAAACTTCCTAACACTCAGAGTTGGACAGCTCACAGACTTGGAGGATTGGCCATGACCCAGCATCCCTTCTCACGGCGCAAGATGCTCCGCGGCCTCGGCGTGACGATGGCGCTCCCCTGGATGGAATCGCTTGCGGTCTGGGGTGATACCCCAACCTCGGGCTCCAGGCCAGACAGCCAGGCGCCGATTCGCCTGGCAGTGCTGTTTGCGGGTAACGGCTTCCATCAAGGACAGTGGTGGGCAAAAGGCCGTGGCAGTGACATGGAGCTGGGCGCGGTGCTGGCGCCCTTGAGCGAGTTCCGGCGGAAGCTGCTGTTGGTCAACGGGCTGTTCAACGCCGAAGCCCTGAAGGGCAATATTCACAGCTCTCAGACGGGGAATCTGTTGTCTGGCGCGCCCCTGGCCTCAGGCGGCGAGATCCGCTCAGGCACCAGTTTCGATCAGGTGATTGCGGCGCAGTACGGGCAAACGACCAAGGTCCCGAGCTTGGTGCTGGGCTGCGAACGTTCCAATCCAGGCATTCACAAGAACTACTCGATGCTCTACAGCTCGCACATTTCCTGGAGTTCGCCAACCGCGCCGACACCGCTCGAGCTGTATCCAGCGTTGGCGTTCGATCGGTTGTTCAAAGACGAGGCCCAGCGAGGGGACCGCAGCGTGTTGGATGCCGTGCTCGAAGAAGCGGCGCGCTTTCGCGGCCAGGTCAGCCGTCACGACCAGCGCAAGCTCGACGAATACTTGAACTCGGTACGGGAAGTCGAACAACGCATCGAGCGGGCTGGCCAGCGAGAGGAACTCCAGGGCTGGCGGCCAACGCTCGACAAGCCCAACATGTCGCGGCCACCGGATGGTATTCCCCAGAACATCGCCGACCACATGCGGCTGATGTGCGACGTCCTGGTGCTGGCGTTTCAGACCGACACGACTCGCGTCTGCACGCTAAAACTCAACAACGACCACAGCTACCTGCAGTTTCCGAATCTCAATGTCGAAGTGGGACACCACGAACTGTCGCATTCTGACCGGGGCAAGATGTCTCCCGACTGGCTCAAGGTCAACCAGTTTTTCGTCGAGCAATGCGCCTACATGGCGCGCAAGTTAGACGCAATTCAGGAAGGGGAGCGGACGGCGCTCGACAATTCGGTCGTGATGTTGTGCTCGAGCATGATGTCGGGAATCCACGACGCAACCAAGCTGCCGGTGGCGTTGCTCGGCGGCGGTGGCGGCCAGCTCGAAACCGGCCGCGTTCTCGACTACGGCGGCCAGCCAAATCGCAAGATGTGCAGCCTTTATCTGTCGCTGCTGGACAAGTACGGTATTCGCTTGAAGCAGTTCGGAGACTCGAACGAGCGCCTGGCAGAGATCTAGCCCTGAGTTGACTCGTCGGCTTCTCGCTTCATACGCCGTGGAAAGGCCGGGGATGCCGCAATCAGTCATGGAACCCGTTCTACTGTTAGCCGACCTGCCTCTGGCTTGGGAAACCAAAGCGGCGGAGGACATCTTTCCAAGACGCTGTGCGTAGGCGGTAGTGCCCGCGAAGTTCACCCGGTCGACGAAGACCAACATCTCCTTGTCTGAATGCGAATTTCATGCTTCCCGCGCGAGGCCACCGGTCTGGGATTGCTGCTGCTCTTTTCCTCGCTTTTGTTCACTGCCCCATGGCTGATTCTGGCCGGCGCTGAAAAACCGTCTCTTCTCCAACTCCGGGACTTCAGTCCGTCCGAGCTGAAACTTGTGGAGAGTTTCTTGGCTCGAGAGGGCCACTACATTTCTGTTGCGGGGTCTGCTCATGATTCAGAAACGTTTCCTGCAAACGGCCCAAACGCTTGAAAGCTGGGCGTGTCGCCTGTTCGGTTTGACCTTTGTGTTGGCGCCGCTCTTCGGCGCAGAACCTCCCCGTTTGGGATCCTTTACATTAATGGGCGCGAGGCGGATTCGAAGTCGACCAGACCTTCGAAGAAGGACGGATCAAGGAAGCGGTGATCAAGTCCTCGCTGGGTGGTGCGTGTGCCGTTGAAACGAACACGCCGGTTCGGGTCACTGCGAACGGGAAGGTGGTCCCACACGTCAAGGTGAGCGAGACCGTCATCAAGTTCGAAACGTCTCCTGGTGGGCGCTATGTGCTGACGGCCATTTAGCGTTGCTGATGTCCGCTTGGTCGTGTCGCACGCCACTGCGACCACTGGAGTTTCTACGGTTCCAATCGGGCATGGGCAAGATGCCCATGCCTGGGTCGTGCTGGCGTGCGACACGATCAACCCATGTTTGGATCACAAAACGAGGTTCCATGCGACACACACATTCCTATCACGTTATTCCTTCTTTGCCTGAGCGCATTCGATGCCTGAACGAGCTCGCTCACAACCTTCGGTGGGCGTGGGACCACGACACAATTGAGCTGTTTCGCCGCCTCGACAGGAATCTATAGGAGATCGCCGGACACAATCCGGTGTTGCTGCTCGGCACCGTGGACCAGAAACGTCTCGACGAAGCAGCCTCTGACGAAGCCTTTCTGATGAGTATGGACCGGGTGTATGAAGATTTTCAGAATTACATGAAGCGGCCTGGATGGTGCCAGAAGAACCATCCGGAATTGAAAGATTGCACGGTGGTGTATTTCTCCGCTGAATTCGGGTTGACCGAATGTCTGCCCAACTATGCGGGTGGCTTGGGCATTCTGGCCGGCGACCATCTCAAGTCTGCCAGCGACCTCGGAGTGCCGCTGGTGGGAGTTGGGCTGCTTTATCAACAGGGTTATTTCCGGCAGTACCTCAACGTGGACGGCTGGCAGCAGGAGACTTATCCGGACAATGATTTCTACAATCTGCCGCTCCAGCCGGTACTTCGGCAGGATCGTCCCTTGCTGATTGCGGTGGATCTTCCCGGCCGCAGCGTGCACGCGAAAGTGTGGCGGGCGCAGGGGGGAAGGGTGCCACTATTTCTGCTGGACACCAATGTCCCGGAGAACTCTTTGAGCGACCGAAACATCACCGATGCGCTATACGGGGGCGACCGGGAGATGCGCATCCAACAGGAAATTGTTCTGGGGATTGGCGGCATTCGAGCGTTGATGGCTCTGGGGATTGAGCCGACGGTGTGTCACATGAACGAAGGCCACTCGGCGTTTCTGGCGCTGGAACGGGCTCGCCTGTTCATGCAGGCAAACGGAGTCTCGTATCGAGAAGCCCGGCAGGCGACCTGTGCGGGGAACTTGTTCACAACCCACACGGCGGTGGCGGCCGGCTTCGACCTATTTGACTCCGCACTCATGGAGAAATACTTCTCGTCCTATGCAGCCGACCTCGGGCTGAACTTCGAGCAGATCATGGCCTTTGGGCGCTATTCTGTGCACGATGCGTCAGAACCGCTTAACATGGCAGTGTTGGCTTCCAAGCATAGCTCCTGCGCCAATGGTGTCAGCCGGCTCCACGGAGAGGTGACCCGGAGGATGGTTCGGAACGTCTGGAGCCGGTTTCCAGAGCATGAAATCCCTGTGGGGTATGTCACAAATGGAGTTCATACGCGCTCCTGGATTTCTTTGGAAATGGCAGAGCTGCTGCGACGCTATCTGGGGCCCCGCTGGTTGGAAGACCCTTCGAATCTGGCGGCTTGGGAACGGATTGGCGATATTCCTGACGAAGAGCTGTGGAGAACGCACGAGCGTCGCAAGGAGCGGTTGGTGGCCTTTGCCCGGCGTCGGCTGGTAGACCAGTTGAGACGACGCGGGGTTTCGGAGACTCAAGTGATCCAGGCACGAAGCGTACTCAACTCCGACACGCTGACGATCGGATTCGCCCGAAGGTTTGCGGGTTACAAACGCGCCACGTTGCTATTGCGCGATCCCGAACGCCTCAGACGACTTTTGAAGAATGAACGTCGTCCTGTGCAATTCCTTTTCGCAGGGAAGGCCCATCCCCGCGATCAGGAGGGCAAGGAGTTCATCCGCCAACTCGTCCACTTCAGCCGGGACGAGTCTCTGCGTCGCCACATGGTTTTTCTGGAGGATTACGACATGGCCATCGCTCGCTACCTGGTCCAGGGCGTCGACGTGTGGCTCAATACGCCGCGGCGGCCGCTGGAAGCCAGCGGGACCAGCGGCATGAAGGCGGTTGCCAATGGCGCACTGAACCTGTCGATCCTAGATGGCTGGTGGTGCGAGGGCTATGACCCGCAGACCGGTTGGGCCATCGGCAGTGGTGAAGAATACTCAGATCTGGAGTACCAAGATCGTGTGGAATGCGATGCGCTGTTCAACCTTTTGGAAAACGAAGTGGTGCCTCTCTACTACGACCGAAGTTCGGACGACCTGCCGCGCGCCTGGATTGCCAAGATGAAGGAATCCATGAAGCGGCTTTGTCCCGTATTCAACACAAACCGGATGGTGGCAGAGTACACCCAAAGGTTTTACGTGCAGGCCGTCCTACGCTATCGCCGCCTTGCCGAAGATGGGGCCCTGCGGGCCCAGGGCGTGGTTGCGTGGAGGACTCGGATGTATCAGCACTGGAAGGAGGTTCGCATTGAAGAGGTCGCTAGCGAGCATCCTGAGAGTGTGTCGCTCGGATTCAAGCTGGCCGTCACCGCCCGACTTCGACTCGGAGCCATCCCACCCGAAGACGTTGCCGTGCAGCTGTACCATGGAGGACTGGATGCCAACGCACAACTGCAACGGGGCGAAGTCGAGCCAATGCTTCTCCAGACACCATTGGGCCAAGGAGTTTACCTTTATCGTGGAGAGGTCCCGTGCCAGAAGAGCGGACGCTGTGGATTTACCGTGAGAGTCCTGCCGGCCCACCCAGACGCCCTCGTTCCATACGAGTGTCCGCTGATCGCGTGGGAAGGAGATTAATGTTCTGTTTTGTGACAAACGCGATTTCGTCTTGATCTATCTCGGCAGCGCGCAGGGCTTTTCCAAACAGCATACTGTGCAGGTTCCCGTGCCCGCACCATCGCGGTTGAACACCGCTGACATCAACCAGGATGGATGGCTCGATCTCATCGTCAGCTGTGCTGGACACTATCAACGATTGAAGGATACCTTGGACGTTTTCTATGGCAGCCCCTCTGGCTTTCAAGCTGAGAACTCTCAGAAACTCTTGGCAGGGTACAGTGCTCTTTCGACAGCCGCCGCAGATTTCAATCGCGACGGCAACCTCGACCTGCTGGTGACCGCTTATTCGACCCCAACATCCCGCGTCTTACCGGCGCAGTTGTTCTGGGGTAATGGAAAGCCGCTCGACCTTGAGCACCCCCTGAACTTGCCCGCTGAATCTTCTGCTGGCGTTACACAGATTGACTTGAACCGCGACGGCTGGGTCGACCTGGTCCTGGCTTGCCACCAGAACGACATTGGCCATCAAGTGAATTCGTTGATCTATTGGAACAGTCCAAAAGGGTTTGACGTCTCGCGAGTGACGCGCTTGCCGGGACTAGGGCCCCATGGCATGACCGTACCGGACCGCGGCAATGCCTACATTCGAAAACCGGAAGAGAGCTATGTTTCGCCCTTCTATCACACGAAGGGTGGGCGGGCCAGAAACATCGCTTGGAGTGCCGATGCTTCCCCGACCACAGAGTTACGATTCCAGCTGAGATGGGTTGCCACTGAAGGAGAACTTCAGCAAGCGGTGTGTATGGGCCCTGACGGAGCGGGTAGTTACTACCTGAGTTCAGGCGCATCGGTTACCGGCGTTCCGGAGAACTCACACTGGCTGCAGTATCGAGCCACGTTCGTGCCTCCCTACGGATGCGGGACACCACAGTTACAGGAAGTGTGTATCGGTTTTGATTCTGGTTCATAACGGCTTCGTGAGCACGTTGTTTCCCGAAGTCTGCACATCATTTTTCCTGAGAGAGTGTTTAGGAAGGCGCGTTTTGGTTCGTAGTACCGTTTTTAGGCGGAAGGAAATGCTGTGGTTCCGGCTAAAGCCGGGACTACAAACGTAGCTGACTCCTTGAACATGCCTTTCTAAACACCCTCTAAAAGGAGGTAAAACCAGATGTTCGCAGCGAACATGCGTTCTAACACGATCTGGGCAGGTTCCACGGCTCTCCTGTGTCTGGCGTCAGTGCTGGCGCCAGGCCATTCTCTCGGAGAGCCGGGCTCTAAAGCAGGCCGGAAGCTGCTCGACATGATCTATGTTTGGGGCATCCCCATCGGCAACGGTGCCTATGAAATGCCCAAGGGCCAAATGTTACGGACCGACGATCCAGCAAAATTCGCACAAGCGGACCCTCCCAGCAGAGCGGCACTGCTCGGCGTACACAACGTTTACATGGCTGGAGACGGTTTGCCGAATGACTTGCAAACCGCCGAGGCGCTGAGTAAACCAGTAGCACAAATGAAGCGGATCGTTTGGGAGCTGACGCCCGATCCACCCTTTCTGTACACACCTAAACTCAACGTGCTTAAGACTCTGAAGAGCCGTTATCCGCAAATCGAAGGCGTCGTGTTAGACGACATGATGACCTCCCGAAAGGATCGAGGCCTTCGTCCCCAACACGTTGCCGCGCTCCGCCAGGAAATGGCGCGGATGGGGAAGAGCATCAAGGTATACGGAAACGTCTACACGAAAAACTTCAGCGATCCTCTCCTCCCTGAGTACATCCCGCTGCTGGACGGGTTCTTGATGGCCGAGTGGCAGGCGGACGACCTGCCGAAACTCAAAGACAATGTTGCCACCTTGGCGCGCTTTGGGCCGGGGAAGCCCACTATGGTCGCTCTCTACTTGTACGACTACGGGAAAAACCGGAAGATGCCGCGTCACCTGATGCAGTTGCAATGCGAGAAAGCGCTCGAATTGGCCAAAGAGGGCCGCATCACGGGAATCGTATTCGTAATGGTGAACAATGATCCTGACACGGTTGTGTGGACGCGCGACTGGATCCGTGCCCATGCCGAGGACTCCCTTGGCGCCCAATGAAAACAATCGGAAGAGAGCTGTGGACAAACCATCCTCCCACGATCGAGCCGGTAGAAGACAGTTCCTGCGTCGTGCTGCTGTCGCCACCACCGGCTTCGCCGCTGGGTTCACGCGCCTAACAACCGTCGAGGTGTCCGCCCCCTTGCCTGGCCCGGAACAACCCAAGAGGCTGTTGCTCATCGGCGGCCCTTTTGACGGCCATCCAAAAGGAAGTCACGAGTACATGGCGGGACTGTCGATCTTGGCGCGTTGCCTTGAGGGGGTACCGGCCCTTGAGACGAGGGTCACCAACTCTGAGGAACCGTGGCGTGACGGCCCAGCCATGATCGATTCAGCCGACGGAGTGGTGCTGTTTCGTGAGCAGGGTGCCCGGTTCATTCAGGGCGAGCCCGTCCGGCTGGAGGCCTTCGAGCGCTTAGCGCAGCGCGGTGGTGGCTGCGTGGCTCTCCATTTCGGACTGGGGACTGTGGAAGCGAAATTTATCGAACGTTTCGTGAATCTATTCGGCGCCTGTCACGGCGGGCCGGATCGGCGCACGCATACTGCGACCGTCAAGCTGGCCTTCGGGGCTGCCTCGCATGACGTTTGCCGGGGTTTGAACGGCTTTCAAGTTCACGACGAAGTGTATTTCAAGCTCAAACGTGCTGCGCCGGGGCCAGAAATCACACCGCTGGTGCAGGCCGAAATCGAAGGCCGTAGCGAGATGGTCGGCTGGGTCTGGCAACGCGGCAACGGTGGACGCTCGTTCGGCTTTAGCGGCTTGCACTATCACGAGAATTGGCGGCTGGCAGCATACCGGCGGCTTGTGACTCAGGGTATTTTGTGGACCTTGCGTTTGCCAGTTCCGAAGGGCGGCATTAACGTCGATGTGCTCGCCAGTCTGTTAGAACTGCGAAACACACCATGACTCAACCTAGAATCTGCGTTGTCGGTTCGTCGAATCTCGATCTAGTCAGCTACGTGCCTCGCCTCCCCCGTATGGGAGAAACGTTGCATGGGTTCCGCTTTCAGATGGGCTTCGGGGGAAAAGGAGCCAATCAAGCGGTCATGGCAGCCAAGCTGGGCGCACAGGTTGCCATGGTCACTAAGGTTGGGCAGGACGTTTTCGGGGACAACACACGCAGCAACTTCGAGCGTTGCGGCATCGATACCCGCCACGTGCTGACGACCGATCAGGCGTTCTCCGGAGTCGCGTCGATTGCGGTTGGCCCTGGAGGCGAAAATTCGATCACGATCGTGGCGGGCGCTAACGATCTGTTGACGGAGGCAGATGTCGAGGAAGCCCGCGCTGCCATTGCCGGCGCTCAAGTTCTGGTCTGCCAGTTAGAAGTTCCGGTGGAGACCACGGTGGCGGCTTTGAGGCTGGCGCGCCAGTCGGGCGTTCGGACGATTCTGAATCCGGCTCCTGCCCGCCCCAGCCTTCCAGACGAAATCTATTGTTACAGCGATGTGTTCTGCCCCAACGAAACCGAGGCGGAACTTCTCGCGGAACGGAAAGTTGGAACTGTAGAAGACGCGGAGGCTGTGGCCCGAATGCTGCTCGCGCGGGGAGCAGGAGCCGTCATCTTGACTTTGGGAGATCGCGGCAGCCTGTTGCTTGATGCCAACGAGGCAATTCACGTGCCGGCCTCGCTGGCCAAGCCCGTAGACACAACGGGAGCAGGCGACGCCTATGTTGGAAGCCTTGCGTATTTCTGGGCAGCCGGTCTGCCCCTGGCAGAGGCGATGCGTCGCGCCAGCATCGTTGCGGCAAAGTCTGTGGAATTACCCGGCACGCAAACGAGTTTTCCTGAAGCAGCCGATTTGCCGCCGGAGCTGCTGCGGTGATCAATCAAGATAAGCTGGCAATCGGACGCACTCGAAAAGGGTGGAACCCAGGGTGCAGCCAGCTACGCGCAGCGTCGTGGAGTGCGGCAGTCTTCTGCCGCTGTCACATGAGGAGCACGAAAGTCTGCCCGTCTCGGCGTGTTTGATGAGTCTGGTGAAACCAAAGCGCCAGAGGACTGGCGCACTCCACAAGGAAGGGATGCAATCGTATTCATACCTGAGCCTGGCAAACAGGTCGTCTACTCTTAGAACTTGGCCGTTTAAGCCACAGGGAGGCATTGAATGAGCATTTGGCGATGGGCTGACTGGATTGAGCCAGTGCCTGCTGCAGCACGCGTCACTTTGGGCGAGGGCAACACACCTGTGGTGCGTTCACGCCGCATCGGACCTGCGTTGGGCATGAATCATCTCTATTTCAAGTTGGAATCGTGCAACCCGACGGGTTCGTATAAGGATCGCTTCGCCGCCGCCGCCGTTGGAGACATGGTGGCTCATGGCAAGCGCTATTGCCTGGCCACGACCAGCGGCAACACGGGCTCGGCGCTGGCTGCGTATTGCGCGGCGGTCGGCGTGTCGTGCAAGATTGCGACGATCGAGACCGCGCCTGCAGGAAAGCTGAAGCAGATGATGGCCTATGGCGCGGACATCTTTCGCATACGCGGCTCAGCCTCGGATCCGCGTGTCATGAGGCGAACGGTCGAGATCCTCAAGGAACTCAGCCAACGGGATGACGTCGGCATGCAGGTCTCTGCCTACACTTACAGTCCGGTCGGCATGAGCGGCGTGCAGAGCATCAGCTATGAACTCTGCGAACAAATCGATCGGCCGATCGATCACGTGTTCGTCCCTGCCGGGGGCGGCGGATTAACACTGGCGGTTGCGCGCGGTTTCAAGATTCTCGTCGAGCACAAACGCACTGCAGCCAGTCCGGCGGTTCATTGCGTGCAACCCGAGGGAAACGACACCATGGCTGGCCCGCTGCGCGACGGGCTCAATGAAGCACATGCTGTCCAGGGTACCTCCAAGATCAGCGGCTTGCAGGTGCCTTCGGTGATCGACGGCAACATGGTGATACCATCTTGCCGGTCGGTCGGCGGCACCGGCCACGTCGTCAGCGACGAGCAGGTATGGGCCTTGCAAGAGCGGATGGTGCGTGAGGAGGGCGTGTTTTGCGAACCTGCTGGAGCGGTTGCCCTGGTCGGGGCCATCGAAGCGATGAAGGCAAAGCGGATCGCGCCAGACTCAACGATTGTTTGCCTCGTTACGGGCTCTGGGTTCAAAGACGAAGCCTCCGTCGACCGTATGTTGCACGGCGCGGAATGCCCGACCATCGATAGCAGCGACATCCCTTCCCGGCTGCGCGAGGCGTGATAGAAAAACTCGAGCGGTACGGTAACTGCGTTGGAGTCCGAGTGTGGCTCTTCAGTACCGCAACCGGTAGGGCGCGGTGTCCTCACCGCGCCGTTTTCCCAACGCATCGGCACTTCGCGGCGGGCTGAGGACAACCCGCCCTAGCTGCTGCCCGTGTCGCGGCGAAACGAGAACCCAAGTTCTCGTTTCATCGCGCATAACCGTCTAGACCAGGAATGAACACGGATTGCGGTGATAGAGCGAGCGAGTCCGCGCTCGCTCTTTAGCAACTCTCCAACTTCTCAATCACCGGCGGTTTTCGACCACGTTCGCAAAGACCATCGTCTTCTCGTCCTCCACAACAGTGTTGGCATCTCCACTCCAGAGCTTAGGTCGAACGTCGCCTTTGCAACTTGGCTGAGTTCCTCCGGCTGGAAGACCGTTCTCTCTTGCGCCTGAGCTGAGGTGGAAAGAACTGATGCGAGGTCATGTCGATCCGCTGGCCAGTAAAGCGAACCCCCTCCATTTCCAGCAGCCGTCTCTGCAGCAAGGCTCCCTCGCCGACCGAAAGCGAATTCACCAGAATCTTCCCTCCGGCGCCGACGACGCGCTGCCAAGGCAATCCCTTGGGGCAGCCGTGCATAGCCCAACCGACCTGGCGCGCCATATAGGGCGATCCCAGCAGCATCGCAATCTGTCCGTAGGTGAGCACCTTGCCGCGTGGAATTGTGCGGACGATCCCATAGACCCGTTTGAAGAAGTTACGATCGCCACTCGATCGCTGGCGATCGGGAGATTGACGTGGCGTAGTTTTCATCGGCAGCAATGGAATTCGCGATGCCCTTGTGCGGTGTCAGGCCCGGAGATCTCGTGCCGGTTCGTTATCGTTCTCCCCACTTGAGCTTTCGTCGAAGGATGTCGAAGAAGTTCTTGTTGCTGGATTCGATGAGCTTCAATGTGATTGCTGACTTGCGGACGCGAATGCGGTCTTCTCCCCTAAGCGCCAGGCCAACCTGTCCGTCAACCGTGAGGTAGACCGACTCCTGTGTAGCCTTCAAGCCCATCTCGATGGTGACGCCGTCCGGCACAACGAGCGATCGAAATGTCAGAGTGTGCGACGCAATGGGAGTTACCAGCATCGCGTCGAGGGTCGGATAAACAATCGGGCCGCCAGCGGACAGCGCATAGGCAGTCGAGCCGGTTGGTGTGCTCACGATCAAGCCGTCTGCCTTGTAGGTAGCCACGAACTGGCCGTCGATGGTGACGTCAATGTCGATGATGCGGGCCAGCGCTCCTTTCGTCAGCACAGCATCGTTCAACGCGCGATACTGCTCAAAACAACGGTTTTCGCGCAATACCGAGACGTCGATCATCATGCGCGCCTGCGTGGCGGCCTGTCCGGCCAGCACGCTTTCGAGCGTTCCAAACGTCTCTTCGAGGGTGACCTCCGTAAGAAAGCCCAGACTGCCGAAGTTGACCGCCAGAATCGGGGCAGAATGGGAATCCAAGACTCGGGCAACGGAGAGCAGGGTTCCATCGCCTCCGAGCACAACGATCAGATCAGAAGCAGCGACGAGATCGTTTCGTTCCAACCCGGCGGCCTGTCCGGCCAGGGCGGCAGTGTCTTTGTCGAGAAGCAACTGAATCTGCCGTGCCGCGCACCAGCCGGCCAACTGGTGCAGGACCGTGGAAACAGTCGTCAACTTCGGCTTGGCAATGATCCCGATGCGGCGAATTTCTCGATTCATGGAGTGCTTAAGAGACAACAGCCCTGCAAGCCGCCATGGCGGCAGCACGTCGCGCCTATGGACTGTGGCGGCTCGCTTTGCCTGCCGCTTTTTTGGCGATGCTAGTTCCTTCTCTCGGCTACCGGTTCTCTGCGACGAGGCCGAGGAAGAACTCCTTGTTGCCCTCCGCGCCGAGGATAGGTGAGTCGATAACACCCAGCGTCTGATAGCCAAGCGATTCAGCGCAAGACTGCACTTTCCGCACGACCGATCGATGCTTCGCGGGATCGGTGACGAGGCCCCCTTTTTCGACGTGTTCCTTGCCGACCTCAAACTGCGGCTTCACCAGACACAAGACTCGTGTTGCCGCATGCGTGAAGGGCCGGAGCACGGGAAGAATCAATGTGAGCGAAATGAACGAAAGGTCCAGGCAGATCAGATCCACTGCCGTGCCCACGTCCTCGAACTTCAGGTAGCGCGCGTTCAGACCCTCTTTCCAGACAACGCGTGGATCGCTGCGCAGTTTCCAGTCGAGCTGGTTGTGGCCAACATCGATCGTAAACACCCTGGCCGCGCCGTTTTGCAGCAAGCAGTCGGTGAACCCACCTGTGGAAGCGCCGATGTCGAGACAAAGCCAGCCGCGAACATCGGGCGCGAAAACCTCGAGCGCCTTTTCCAGTTTTAACCCGCCGCGCGAGACATAGGGCAGGGGAGCCGATTTGAGCCGGATCTCTGCGGTACTTTCGACTCTGGTTCCAGGCTTATCGATCCGCCGGGCACTGGCCAGCACCTCGCCTCCCAGAACCAGAGCTTGAGCCTGCTGCCGACTTCTCGCCAGGCCGCGATCCAGCAGCAATTTGTCGATGCGTTCTTTCATGCCGGGGAAAGTTCGGGCAGAGTGCTGGGCCAGGCGCCCAGCGCTGCCTCACGGGCCGCGGCCTATCGGTCTTTGGCTGGGGTTGTCTTCAGGCTCGTCTTTCTCGATCGGCCGGGCTTCGGCGAGTAATGATCCTGGACGAACGCCTTGATTCGCTCGTAGATGCCGTCAGCATCGATTCCATACTTGGCGTGCAGGAGGTTGGGGCTGCCATGGGGCACGAGCCGGTCAGGAATTCCGATGCGCAACAGCTTGCAGCCTTGCAGGCTCTTGGATTCCAACAGTTCCATCACGGCGCTTCCGAATCCGCCCATCAAGGCAGCTTCCTCGACAGTTACGAGGAACGACTTCTCGCTGGCCAGACAGGTGATCAAATCCTCGTCCAGAGGCTTGACGAAACGGGCGTTGACAACCGAGGCAGAAATGCCATCTGCCGCAAGCCGTTCAGCGGCCTTCAGGGCGGGGTAGACCAACGTGCCGAGCGCTAGAATCGCACAGTCTTCGCCATCCTGGAGAATCTCGCTCTTGCCGATCTCCAACATCCGGAATTGCTCATCCAGCTTGACGCCGATGCCATTGCCTCGTGGATAGCGGACCGCGGCAGGGCGGGCCGTCTGGACCGCGGTGTAGATCATGTGCTGTAGCTCGTTTTCGTCCTTGGGCGCCATGACGATCATGTTGGGCACGGCGCGCAGATAGGCCACGTCATACAAGCCATTGTGAGTCGGACCGTCAGCGCCGACAATTCCGGCCCGGTCGATGGCGAACGTCACCGGCAGATCCATCAGGCAGACGTCATGGATCACTTGGTCGTAGGCGCGCTGCAGAAACGTGGAGTAAATAGCTGCCACTGGCTTGAAACCTTGCGTTGCCAGGCCTGCCGCGAAAGTCACTCCATGTTGCTCGGCGATGCCGACATCGAAACAGCGGTCAGGGAATTCCTTGCTGAACGGCACCAAGCCAGTTCCTTCGAGCATCGCTGCCGTGATCGCCACGACCTTCGGGTCCTGTTGTGCCAACCGGATCATTGTCTTTCCAAAGACTGACGTATAGGAAGGCGGGGCTGGAGGCATGGGATAGAAAACGCCGGTCTTGGGATCGTAGGCGGTTGGGCCGTGGTATTTGATGGGAGCCGACTCGGCCACTGACCATCCTTTTCCCTTCTTCGTGACGATGTGAAGAATCGTCGGCGCCGAGTTCTGCTTCAGCTTTTCCAACGTGTCAACCAACGTATCGAGGTGGTGCCCGTTGATCGGACCGACATAGTCGAATCCCAGTTCGTGGAACAACAGGCCGGGCACCATAAACGTCTTCATGGCGTCGACCATTTCCTTGGCAATCTGCACCAGTCGACTCCCGATGCGCGGCACCGACAGCAGCATGCTCTCCACTTCCTTCTTGAAGCGGTTGTAGACCTGGCCGGTAACGATGCGGTTGAGGTAACCGGCAATCGCTCCGACGTTCGGTGAGATCGACATCTCGTTGTCGTTCAGGATGATCAGCAGCTTCTTCTGAAGGTGGCCCGCCTGATTGATGCCCTCGAGGGCGATGCCGCCGGTCAGCCCGCCATCGCCGATAATGGCGACAACGTGGAAGTCCTTGTTCTCCAGATCGCGTGCCACGGCCATCCCCAGTGCGGCAGAAATCGATGTCGACGCGTGAGCCACGTTGAACGCATCGTAGACGCTCTCTTCGCGGCGAGGGAATCCCGAAATCCCCTCGTACTGTCGGAGAGTGTGAAATTGGTCGCGCCGCCCGGTCAGAATCTTGTGGCCGTACGCCTGGTGCCCGACATCCCACACCAGCTGGTCTTCTGGGGCGTTGAAAACGTAGTGCAACGCCACAGTCAACTCGACGGTTCCCAGGCTGGAAGCAAGGTGTCCGCCAGTCTTCGAGATGGTGTGGATCATGAAGCTGCGCAACTCGTCGGCGAGCTGCCCTAACTCTTGCCGGTCCAGCTTCTTGATGTCGGCGGGGCTATCGATCTTCGAAAGCAACGAGAAGTCCATGACTTCTTCACCCATGTGTCCAGGGAGTCCTTTCCGGGATGCGGCGTTACAGGTCGAACCGCCACAATTTAACACAATCCAGACCTACTTGCCTCCGCCCAGGTTGTTCACGGCCACAATCTCAGTGTTGCGCACTTCAGGAGAGGGCCGATACGGGTGGTCCGCTTTTCTGAAGTCGTTCCCGACCAGTGCAATGCTGCGGGTCTTTCCGCCTTTGAGGTCCAAGAAGACCGCGGTGCCAGGCAGAACTCGGGTGTTGCGAATGGTTGCGTCCTCGACTTGATTGAGGACGACGGCGGGAAACTCGGCTGCTGCCGGTCTGCCTGAAAAACCGTCAAGTTCCAGACCCTGAATGTCTTCAAGGCAAAGGGCACTCTTCCAACCATCGAAAGCGGGTTTCTCCCAATGGACCTCGATGTCGCGCAGCTTGAGATTGCGCGCCCAGCGGATCTTCAGCGCATGTTCGGCTTTCTGTTGCATGGGATGTTCCGGGATCGCGGAAAGGAAGAGCCGGATATTGTCGAGAGTGACATTCTCGAGAAAGCTTTCGGGGTGTCCCAGAATCAAGCTGGAGCCGTTGCCGCGAGCGATGAGGTTGCGAATGATCACATTGCGGATCGCGCCGATCGGCTGGACGGGAAGCTTGGGAACGCTGGCGTGGATCTCGCTACGGCGTTTGATGTTGAAGTGAAGAGCTTCTCCGTCTCCCCACCAGAACCAGTCGTGAAGCTTGGTTTCGATCGTCAGGTTCGACAACACGACATCGCTCACGTGGCCGTGGTCGAAGTTCATGAAAGCGATGCCACGATTGGGACTCGTGATGACGCAGTTGTCCACGGTGACCTTTCGGATGGCGTTGCGGTTGCCGTCGCAGAACTTCAATGCACTCGAGGCGGAGGAGAGGCGGCAGTTGGTCACGGTGATGTTCTCACACGGCAGGGCCGGTCCGTAAGCATCGATGGAATAAAAGACAATGGCGTCATCACCCGTCTCGATCGTGCTGTTGGAGATTCGAACATCCTTGCAACCGTCTGGATCGATTCCGTCGGCCCACACGCCTTCCTTCAGGCTCGACTGAATCGTGACGTCGTCGATGACCACGCGTTCGCAGCCGTAAGGATGAATGTTCCAGCTGGGTGAGCGCACGAAGGAAAGGCCGGCGATACGGACGTCCTTGCAGCGAACCAGCAACACCATTCGGGGGAAGTTCGTTTCTTTGGGGTGCCCCTTGGGGAAGGCACGCATCAAGGGTTTGCGCAAGGTTTCCATTAGCACGAGATTTGGACGGATGAAATCGTCCTCGTGGTCGTTTAGCCGCCATTCGTAACTGCTTTGCCCATCCACCAAGCCGCGGCCTTCCAAGGTGATGTTCTCCAGCCCTTCTCCATAAAACAGAGCCCCTTTGTCGAACGTGCTCCGATTCAACGACGCGAACACGGTGGCGCCCGCCTCGATGTGAAACCGAACGTGGCTCTTGAGCTTGATCGTGCCCGACGTGTAGTCGCCTGGCGGCAGATAAACCATACCGCCACCGGCGGCGGCGCAAGCATCGACGGCTCTCTGAATGGCAGCCTGTGCGTCATCGGATTTAGTCCCGGTGGCGCCAAAATCTTTAACGTTGAAAGTGGCTGGACTGGCTGCGAACAAGGGCCGTCCAGTGGGGAGTAAGATGGCGACGCTCAATGCGACGAAACAGCTAATCTTGTGTCTGTGCATGTTGCTGGATTCTCCACGCAATAACGCTGTGTTCGGGAGCCTCCGACGATTATCCGGCTGCAGTGAGGCGGGCCGGAACGCGACTGCGCCCTTGGAGGACCGGGATCCGGTCAATCTTCGCTACGTTGCTTGGAAGCTGCCTCTTCGAAAGGGATCCTTTCGACTGTCCCGTCGGCTCTCTTGCTCAAGATCTCCACTTTTCGCTCGGCTTCCTCTAGCTTTGCCTGGCAGAACCGCGACAGCGTAACGCCCTCTTCATAAACTTCGAGCAGTGAAGCCAGAGGCAAGTCGCCGCTGTCGAGCTTTTTCACGATTTCCTCGAGACGCTGCAAAGCGGTTTCGAAGTCTTTAGGTCTAGACATAGACGAATCCTCTCAGTCCACCAGCGCCGGAGAAGCGGTATCCCGGGCCTGCACCGCTGCGCTCCCGAGTATTTGACGGTGTTGCATTCGAATGAAGCCGTCCTGTGCAGTTCGCCCGGAACGCTGCCGCGATGAAGGAGGTTCGGCTCTCCACGGGTGAACGCTGGTTCGGGCCGATCTCGGCTAGGAGCGTTTTGGCTCTGGTCCGCATTACAAGGTCTGTAACGCCACGATTGCAAACAAAATCGGTGCCAAGACTGAGCGCAGCTTACGCTTCCGATTTGTGAACTCTTTCGGCACGAGCATCGATGGCACCTTTGGCCAACCTTACAGAGAAGAAATCTCCAGATTGTAGCGCTCCTGCATCTCTAAGGATATTGCCACGGGAATCGCGGCAGATGGCATAGCCGCGGTCGAGCACTGCCAGCGGATTTAGAGCCTGCAGCGAATGATCCAGAGCTTGCAGCCTGCCGCTAGCCGTTTTCAGGGACAGCCGGACTCCAGCCTGCAGACGGGCTAGCTGGCTCGCAACGCTTTCACGTCGAAGCTGCATCCTTCGGCGCAGATCGAATCGTGAAAGGTCCGCCGCCAGAAGGCGCTCGCGTCCGGACAGATTTCCCAACCGTCCGCGGAGCCCGCTCTCTAACCGATAGACAAGCTCATCCAGCCGCTGCCGGTGATAAGACAGCCGACCCTCTGTCGATGCGAACACGCGATGGGCAGCCAGCATCAGAACCCGGTTGCGCAGATGGCTGAGTTGAAACTGCAGCGAGTGTTCCAGTCTCCGTCTCAACACAACCAGCCGTTCCAGCAAAGCGCTCTTTTGCGACACCACCAGTTCGGCGGCGGCTGACGGCGTTGGCGCTCGCAGATCGGCCACGAAGTCGGCGATGGTGAAATCGATTTCATGGCCGACTGCCGAGATGATGGGAATACGCGACTCGAAGATGGCCCGCGCCACGAGTTCTTCATTGAAAGCCCAGAGGTCCTCGAGCGAGCCGCCACCGCGCCCTACGATCATGACATCGATGTCGGAAAACTTGTTCAACCCACGAATCGCAGCGGCAATCTCTGAGGCCGCTCCTTGTCCCTGCACGCGCGCAGGGTAGATCAACACCCGCACGCTTTCGTGCCGGCGGCGGAGAATGCGCAAGATGTCTTGTAGAGCGGCGCCAGTGGGGGAAGTGACAATGCCGATGCAGCGTGGCAGCAGCGGGAGCGGCTTCTTGTGTGTGCTGTCGAAAAGGCCTTCGGCCTGCAGCCGGGCTTTGAGCTGTTCGAACGCCAGCTGCAGCGAACCCAAGCCTTTGGGTTCCATGAACTCGACAATCAGCTGGTACTCTCCTCGGGGCTCGTAAACACTGAGGTTGCCGCAGACCACCACCTGCAGGCCATCTTCCCCCCTGAACTTCAGTAACCGCGCTCTGCCCCGAAAGCAGACGCAGCGCATCTGGGCGCCTTTGTCTTTCAGAGCGAAGTAAAGATGTCCCGAGGCCGCAGCTGTGAAATTCGAAATCTCGCCTTCCACCCACACGTCTGCAAACTCGCTCTCCAGACAATCTTTGACGCCAGCCGTAATCTCCGAAACCGTATAAATCTTGCGAGGCGCAAATAGGTTCATCAGTCGCCCCTTGAGCGAGGACTACCGCGATGGAGGGGGAGAAGTCTACTTTCGTGAAAGAATGGAAAAAAACAGCGTCAATAATACGCTGATCAGAATGCAGGTCGTGAGCGGAAAGTAGAAAGTGAAGTTATCCCGCTTGATGTGGATATCACCCGGCAGGCGGCCCAGTTTCCCTAACGAGATGTGCGGAGCGAACGTCAGCCAGAGCCCTACTGCCAACAACACAGCCCCAAGAATGATGAAGAGCCTGCCCAAGTGGGGAAGCATGACGCTTGCCGGGAAAGCTAGCACTGCACAAACTCCCGATTCGGGTGCGGGAGTTCTTCGATCCTCGCTGAAGTATGGCAGGAATACCGCCGGCCGGCCATACCCTGCGTTCGTCCATTAAACCAATTCGAGCGCGTTAAAGAAATAGCCGATTTCGATCTTCGCGTTTTCGGCGCTGTCGGATCCATGAATCACGTTTTTCTCGATCGAAGTGGCGAAACGCTTTCGGATTGTTCCTTCGGCGGCCTTGCGCGGATCCGTAGCGCCCATCAAGTCGCGCAGGCGGCTGACGGCGTTCTCAGCCTCCAGCACGAGAATGAGTACCGGCCCTGAGCTCATATACCGGACCAAGTCGTTAAAAAACGAACGCTCGCGATGTACGGCGTAAAAGCCACCAGCGGCCGAGTTGGTCAGCTGCAGCATCTTTGCCGCTTTGATCTTGAAGTGATTCTTTTCGAGGACCTGAATAATGTCTCCGATGTTGCCTTGTTCGACACCATCGGGCTTGATGATCGTCAGGGTACGTTCCAGACTCACAACGGGCCTCCAGATGCTGAATACTCGTGGGAGCAGCTGTGAAAGGGCTACAACTTGTCTAGCTCTAGTCTGCGTCGGGCTGAGGGCTCGGGGTCAGGCCTCTCTCGGTCTGAGACCACAGGCCAACGGCGGGCTTTTCACTTCTTCAACAATGTTTCGACGGCCTCGCCAATATCGGCAGGGCTCTTGACGACGTGCACTCCGGCGGCGGCCATGGCCTTCATCTTGTCTTCGGCGGTTCCTTTCCCACCGCTGATGATGGCACCTGCATGGCCCATCCGGCGGCCTGGCGGCGCGGTTCGCCCGGCGATGAAGCCCACGACTGGTTTGCGAACCTTCTGCCGGACGTATTCGGCCCCGGCTTCCTCGGCTGTTCCGCCAATTTCGCCGATCATAACGATCGCTTCGGTCTCTGAATCCTCGTTGAATAGCTTCAGGGCATCGACGAAATGGGTGCCCACGATCGGATCACCACCAATGCCGATACAAGACGACTGGCCAATCCCCCGGCTGGTGAGCTGGCCGACAGCCTCATAGGTCAAAGTGCCGCTTCGCGACACGACCCCAACGGATCCTGGCTTGTGAATCGAGCCAGGCATGATCCCGATCTTGCACTTGCCGGGAGAAATGATTCCCGGACAGTTCGGTCCGATCAGCCGCGACGACCGGGTAGAGAGATACTCGTGGACGTTGACCATGTCGAACGTCGGAATACCTTCAGTGATGCAGACGATGAGTTCCACGCCCGCGTCGGCTGCTTCCAGTATGGCATCGGCGGCGAAGGCCGGGGGAACGAAGATCATCGTGGCATTGGCGCCCGTTTGCCGTCGTGCTTCAGCTACGGTGTTGAAGACGGGCACACCCTCGTGCGTGGTTCCGCCTTTGCCTGGCGTGACGCCCCCGACGACGTTGGTTCCGTAGGCTTTGCACTGCAGGGTGTGAAACGTGCCCTCACGGCCAGTAATGCCTTGCACGATGAGCCGTGTGCTCTTGTCGGCTAAGATGCTCAAGAATGACTCCAGTTGAGATGCTGTGGTGAACTCGATCGCTGCCGCGGCCGATTCAGGTTGCCGTTTGGTGCAGCCAGCACGCACGATCAGTCCACGGCTATCCGGCTTTCGCCAGTGCGACTGCCTTTTCGGCTGCGTCTTTCATCCCATTGGCGACCGTCAGAGGCAGGCCCGAGCGCCTCAGAATCTCCTGCCCTTTCTCGACGTTGGTGCCTTCCAGCCGGACCACGACCGGCACCTTCAGCTGCATGGCCTTGGCGGCCTCGACAACGCCTTCTGCCGCCACATCGCAGCGCATGATGCCCCCGAAGATGTTAATCAGAACGGCTCTTACGTGGGCATCCGAAAGGAGGATGGAGAATGCGTTCTTGACCTGGGCAGCGCTGGCGCCACCGCCCACGTCCAGGAAATTAGCCGGAGAGCTGCCGGCCAGCTTGATGATGTCCATCGTCGCCATAGCGAGGCCAGCCCCGTTCACCATGCAGCCCACATCGCCGTCAAGCTTGATGTAATTCAACCCATGCTTGCTGGCTTCGATTTCAAGCGGCTCTTCTTCGTCGAGGTCGCGCAGTTCCTTGATCTCAGGATGGCGAAACAGCGCGTTATCGTCAAAGTTCAACTTGGCATCGAGCGCATAAAATTGACCGTTTTCGGTCAGCAGGAAAGGGTTGATCTCGACCAGTGACGCATCGCTGCTCTGGAAAGCTCGGTACAGCTTCATCATGAAACTGCACGCTGGATTCACCAGGTCCGTCGGAAGGCCAAGCCCAAACGCTAGCTTTCTCGCTTGAAATGCCGTGAGGCCGAGACCCGGTTCGATGGTTTCCTTCAGAATCAATTCTGGAGTTTCTTCTGCGACCTTCTCAATCTCCATGCCTCCAGCCCGGCTCGCCATGAACACGGGGCGCGACGTCGTTCGGTCGACCACGATGCCGAGATAGAATTCGGTTTTGATCTTGAGCCCTTCCTCGATCAGCAGTCGTTTTACGATGCGTCCTTCGGGGCCGGTTTGGTGCGTGACGAGCTTCATGCCGAGCATCTGTTCAGCCAGCTCTGCCGCCTCGTCGGTCGTTTTGGCGACTTTCACTCCGCCGCCTTTGCCGCGGCCCCCAGCGTGAATCTGAGCTTTCACAACCACCAGTCCACCGAGCTTTTTCGCAATCTCGCGAGCTTCTTCCTTCGAAAAGGCCACTTCACCGCGAGGCACCGGAACGCCATGCTTTGCGAGCAACGCTTTGGCCTGATACTCATGAATCTTCATGAACGTTCCGTTGGCACAGGAAGGTCGAAAACCTGCTCTGCGTCTGCGTTTTCAAACAAGGCGGCGCCATTATATAGAATCGAGCACTAGTGTCCAACTATAAGTTGAATAGGTTCAGTTGTTTGCTCATAGGCCGCTGAGCAGGTGCGGGCTCAATCTCTGAAAGTACCTGTAAAATCAGCCTTCTTTCGAACAAAGTCAGACTCAGAATTTG
>VFZK01000021.1 GCA_016871215.1 Acidimicrobiia bacterium
CCGCTTCGGTCTCGCTGCATAGGCCCCACAGAATTAGGCAGAAGGCGCGATCAGCCACGGTGTGTGGCGAGCGATTTCCGAAGTTGCTGGGCTAATTAGCCTTTCATCTCCGTTTTGAAAGCAAGATAGCGATCCCATGAAACGTAGAGGCTTCCTACAAGCTGCCGGCATCGCGGGTTCTACCGGTCTCTTGGCTCCTGAAGTGAAGGCGGCACTGGCTGAGACGTCTGGTGCCAGCGATCCCCATGTACTTTCGGAGCCTACGGTTTTCGTCCGCGACGAAGGCCGTCACGCTGCGGGTATGGACCAGTTCGAGCCGCCTCTCGCCGCCTCAGACGTGACGCTCTCAGCCGACCAGTTGGCTGGCAGCGGAGTTGACACGCTGTTCTTCTCGGCAGGGGTTGAAGGCGGGACGGTCATCTATGACAGCCGGGTGGCGCAGAAGCTGGGTGACAATGTCGACAAATGGACACACCCGGTTCATTATCGCGATGCGCGGCACATTCGCCAGCTGATCGCTGACGGGCATGACCGCCTGAAGCTCTTGTGCGACCGCTGCCACGAAAAAGGCATCTGGCTGATTGCTAGCCTCTGCATTGACGCCGGCGGCTACATCTCTCCGCGCGGCCATGGCCGAACTTCAGACTTCGTTTTCAACAACCCTCAGTTCCAGGTGGGTCCCGACGACAATCCGAGAGCGCGAGAGCTGTCTCCGACCCGGCTCAGTTTCATGCACCCGGAAGTTCGACAGGAGCGCTTTCGGATATTCGAGGAACTGCTTTCCCGGTACGAAACGGATGGCGTCGAGGTCTTCGCCGAGTTTCTTCCTCCCTGCAAGTTGAACCAGGTGGCACAACTGGCTCCAATCTTCACCCAGTGGCTGCGTGACCTCCGATCGTCTGCCCGGAAAGCCGAACAGGCGCAACGACGCCGCAAACGCATTTACGTCTACCTGCCGGCCAGGCGCGACTCCTGGAAAGACATCGGTTACGACGTAGCTGCCTGGTTGTCCGAAAACCTGGTGGACGGCTTGGTCTGTGCGGGCGGTGTCGCAGAGATGCACGACCAGGACCTTGAGCTGGGGCCTGCGGTTCAGCAGACGCGTGGGACGGCTTGCAGAGTTTTGGCCGCCTGCCACAGCGGCGTGGGCAAACGACTCGAAAAGAGAGCTACGCAACCGATGATCTGGGCGGCTGCCGCTAATGCCTACGATCAGGGGGCCGACGGTTTCGGATTGGACCACCCTCAATGGTTCACCTGGCCCTGGAGGCAAGAGGAATACGAGACGCTGCGCCTGCTGGGCCGGCTCGAGTTGCTCGCAACTGCAGACAAGCTTTACTGGGTCCAGTCCTCGCCCAAAGGGAGTCCTCTGCCGCGCGTCGTCGAGGAAGGCCAGCCAGTGACGGTTTCCCTGCGCGTCGCCGACGACCTGGCTCGCTGGCACAGCTTGGGCCGAGTCCGGTCGGTGCGCCTTCGCGTTCGCGTAACCAACATCGATGCTTCGCTCAGTGTGTTGACGGTGGCGCTCAACGGGCAAGTACTGCCGTCTTCGCTGGTTGAGCCAAACGATTTCACTTACCGAATCGTCAATGGCAGCGCCCTCGGACCCTATGGCTATAGGTTCGAATACAACTTGGCGCCGGCGTACTATCCAAAACGAGGGCGCAACACGGTGCAAGTGACTTTGGTGAAGAAAGACCCGGGCATCGATTTGCCTTTCGAAATCTTTGACGTGGACTGCCAGGTCAGATACCGTCTCCACCGGCACTTCGAGCAGGACCCCGTGCTGTATTGAACCCTCTCGTGGCGTTTTGGCAGAACCGGGGAAGTCGGCCCCGGAGACGGAGAGGAGCAGAAGACGCCACCTGCTCGAGACGTTTGAACGGAAACCTTCGAGGACGCTGGATTGCGTCGCTCAACTACAGCTTGTTGAAGCGCTGGGATGCCCGCTGGAAGTCAGGAGCCGCTTTTCGCGGGAAATGACGGGAAGTACCCGATGTTCGCTTGTCTTCACAGTTCAGGCGCGATTCGCTCTTAGCCTGCTGCAATCTTGAGAAAGGGAATCTCGCACCCAATGAAACGCCGGAATTTCATACGCACGATGAGCCTGACAGCGCCCACTGCTCTTCTCGCCTCGCCCTCCCTGGCCTCGGCGCCGGGCTTGACTGCAGGAGCCAGCGGAAGGCCCTCAGGCGAGCCCAAGGTGTTTTTCTATGACGATGGCCGGCACGCCTCGGGACTCTACCAGTTCGCTCCGCCCTTGAGTCCCGAAGACATCGGCTACGCGGTGGACCAGCTCGCAGACGCAGGCGTCGATACGCTGTTCTACTCGGCAGGTCCGGAAGGTGGAGTGGTTCAATATGATAGCAAGGTGGCAGCGAAATGGGGCGACAACGTGGATCTCTGGGAACACGAGATCTTCTATCGAGCCGCCCGCACGTTGCATCAGCTGGTTGCCGACGGCTACGATCCCATGAAGCTCGTGTGCGACCGGGCTCACCAAAAAGGGATTTGGTTCCTGCCGACGATTTGCGTCTGCATCATCGGTGGGGAACGCTCGGTCGACAATGGACTGGGACGCAAGTCAGATTTCGTCTATAACCATCCCCAGTACCAGGTCGGGCCGGACGACGACCCACGAGCGAAAAAGCCGGCGCGTTTTTTCGGACCGAACCGCATGAATTTCCTGCATCCCGAGGTACGCAAGGAGCGCTTTGCGATCTGCGAAGAACTGCTCTCGCGCTACGAGACGGATGGCATCGAATTGGATCTGTCCATCGACAACGATTTCGGCCCGTTCTGCCGATTCAGGGAAGTGGGACAGTTGGCTCCAGTTCTGACGCAATGGATCGCCGAGCTGCGAGCGGTAGCTCAGAAAGCCGAGCAGGCCCAGAAGCGCCGCAAACGGATTTACGTGCGCATTCCTGCCGGGCCCCGATCCTCCTGGGACGTGGTGGGCTTCGAGGTGGCGAACTGGGTCTCCCGAAAGCTGGTCGATGGGCTGGTTTGCCTCACCACCTACCGATCGATGCTTGACCAGGACATGGACCTCGCGGCTGCGGTGGAGCTCACCCGAGGGACTCCGTGTCGCGTCTTGTCAGGATTCGAAGGCAGCTTGGGCAGGCAATTGGAAAGCAATGCCACCGCTCCCATGATCTGGGCTGCGGCCGCCAACGCTTACGATCGCGGCGCTGATGGGTTCGGAATCTGCGAGGGCATGTGGGCCCCTAACGGCTGGCCCTGGACCGGCGAGGATTACCAGACCCTTCGCATCCTGGGACATCCCGACATTCTGGCAACCGCCAACAAGATCTACCGCGCTCGTTCTCTGGCCCGTGGTAGCGCGCTGCCGGAAAGCATCTTCGCGCTGAAGGGACCGGTTCTTCCTCGGGAGCTTCGGCAGGGAGAATCGTTGGAAGTGCCGCTGCGCCTGGCCGACGACCTGGGGCGCTGGCACGCCTTGGAGAGAGTGGCAGCCGTGCGGTTGCGTGTTCGTTTCGGCAACATCGAGCCTTCGCTCAATGAGGTCCGAGTGGAGTTCAACGGCCGCATGCTGCCAGAGTCGATCTTGCGCAAGATCGATTTGCATTTTCGAGTTCTGAAAATGGGCGCCGTCAATCCTTACGGGTATGTGTACGAATATCAGCTGACGCCGGACCTGTACCCAAAACGAGGGGACAACCAGGTGAAAGTGACCCTGGTGAAGCGAGATCCGAAGCTGAAGCTGCCGTTCGACGTGTACGACGTGGACTGCTCCATCGACTACCGCCTCCATCGGCACTTCGAAGAAACGCCTATCGAGTACTGAAACCCTAGCCTGATTCTGCCCAGCCCGATGTTCGTCGTACGCCACGCCAGTGGCGCCCAGACCCAGGCCTCACACTGAAGCACCAGCGTGAGCCTGGAGATTGGGCATTCTTTCACCGTGAACGGGTACAGAAATGCCCGTTGAAGGCCTCCTCACGAGAGTGGGGCCGGGGTCGCCAGCTTCGTTCTCACTGGTCGGTTTGGGAGCACGAATCTCCTGCCCGGCTCGAAAGCCTGTTTTGAAGTGCGGCGGCAAGCGGAGCGCGACGCCGCTTTGCATCGGGTGGGAACGCCATCCGGGGCTTCTGCCAAGCGAAAGCGCCGTCGCAGCGCGGGACCACCGTTTTACGCTCTGCGCGCCCACTCGATAGACAACCCCACAACGATCTCGAAAATGTCCAATCTCCTAGCGTGCTTCGGCAATGGCCGCACTGGCGTGCGGCACTACCAGCAGGTGTGTGCTTCAGCCGCTAGGAACGGGTACTGGCGAAGAACTGGGCGGTCCTCGTCGAAGCGGGGTCCTATGCGAAAAGCGCCTTGAACTCTTCTTTCTTGAAGTGTGCTCGGTTGAGAGTTTCGATCTGACAGGTGACGTTGGCACTGACCCAGTGAGTGGCGTAACCCTTGCGCCAACGGTCCGAACCGTTGCGGTGCGAGGTATGGAGCGTATTGACGTGATGAAAAACAACGCCGCCTTTTTTCACGACCGCAATGGATTCTTTGCTGAAGTCAATGAGCTCCGGCGGTGGGACCAGATTGTAAGGTTCACCAGGTATCTCGTGATGAGGGAGAATCGGCCCGAGGTGAGACCCATCGATATAGCGAAGGCAGCCGTTGCCGGCGTCGGCATCGTCCAACGCAATCCAAGCAGTGATGACTTCGTCTGCCGGAAAACATTGGAAATAGAAATTGTCTTGGTGATAGGGCTTGGCAGACCCGAAACGCGGCGGCTTCATGAAGAGTTGATCTCCAGACAACAGAGGCCGGTGACGGAGCAGCGATCGAATGAGGCCCACCAATCTTGGGTCGAGCACAAGCTCGCGGAAGCGCTCGTGTTTTGCAAAAGGGCACTCCAGCTTGCGAGGCGCCTGCTGAGTGCCGTCCTGAGAGAAATCGACGTTATATCCTGGCCGTGCGGAAGCTCGCTCTCGATCCGTGATCTGGTGCGCTAACTCTGCGACGCAGTCCATTTCTTCGGCGGCAAACACGCCCTCGACAACGGTCCATCCCTTCGTCCAATACTCCTGGTAGTGCTTCGGGTTCATCTCCAGACTCATGTTGGTATCAAGCCCCCCAGAGGCCAAGAATTTTCCACGGGATGGAATATGCCACGATCTTGTCCTGCTGAGAAGTGGCAACACATGTACCTCACCAGAGGCCGTGTGTGTCGCATCTCGTCATTCCTGCGCAACCGGGAATCCGCAGCAAATGCTCCGTGCTCCACAAGCCCTTTGAAAAGACGCGCCTGGGCTTTCGTCATTCCCACGGCAGCCGGAGTGACAGTGCAGTTTCCAGAATTGTTGGAAGTGCGGCTGCGGCTCGCGTATCATACCGCGCTGGCAAGCCTTTGTGACGCAATCGACTGCTGGATTGCAACCCAGGCTCAGTACCCTCCCATCTCCCGTGCTGGGGGAAAGGGAGAGCGACGATGCTTTCCCATTTTCATCATAGGAAAATCCAATGACTACCTTAACGGAATCCAAATCAGACGAGCGGGCAGCGCTCCGGCACTTCGATGTCTTGGAACAGGATGCAGAGTTCTTTGACCGGCATCTGCGCAGTTTCGTTCCGCCAGGCGCCTTCGACGCGCATGGCCATCTCTACGCTTCGAGCCATATTGGCCCTACGTATCAATCATCGCACTTGGCGTTAGCGCCCGATCCCGGCGACTGGGAAGCTTATCGGAAACAGATCTCGGGATGGATGGGCGACCGCACACCCATTGGCGGTCTGTTCTTTCCCTTTCCGCGCGTGGACGTCAACATGCCGGAAGCCAACCGCTTTCTGGCCGATCAACTGGCGAAGCATGATTGTTTGCGGGGTTTGATGCTGGTACGCCCAAGCGACGATCCAGCCGAGGTCGAGCGCCAAATACTCGTCCATGGCTTTTCCGGAATCAAAGTCTACCTGGTCTATGCATCGCGCAAAGATCCTTACAATGCCGAGATCGAAGAATTTCTGCCCGACTGGATGTGGGAACTATGCAACCGGCGAAGCCTGGCCATCATGCTGCACATCGTCAAGCCGAGAGCGATTGCCGATGCGGCAAACCAGCAATACCTTCGCGACCATTGCCGGCGCTACCCCAATGCCCGCCTAGTTTTGGCCCACTGCGCTCGCAGCTTCAATGCCGGACACGCTTTGGAGGGCCTCCATGCTTTGCGGGGTCTCGACAACGTTTTTTTCGACACGTCAGCCATCTGCGAACCTCAGTCCATTCAAGAGATCCTGAGAATGTTCGGGCCGACACGCCTGATGTTCGGTCTGGACTTTCCCGTTTCGGAATTGCGGGGAAGGGCCGTGAGCGTCGCCGATGGGTTTCTGTGGCTAGACCCAAACAACGTCGACTGGAAAACCGCCCGTTTCGGAACGCATACCGTTCTCGGGATCGAAAACATTCTGGCAGTGAAACAGGCCTGCCGCTTCCAGAACATGACCGATTCCGACGTAGAACAAATCTTCTTTCGTACGGCGCACCAGCTTCTGCGCATGGGGCCGCAGTCTTTGGGCTCTGGCCAAGAACTTTATCGGCATGCCAAGAAGCTCATTCCGGGCGGGACACAGCTCTTCAGCAAACGTCCGGAGATCTTTGCTCCTGAGCAGTGGCCTGCTTACTACCGCGAAGCCCGGGGATGCACGATCGTCGACATGGACGGCAAGCATTACGTCGACATGAGCTTCACCGGAATTGGATCGTGTCTGCTCGGATATGCCGACCCGGACGTGACCGCTGCCGTCGTGCGGCGCGTCGAGATGGGTTCGATGTGCACTCTGAACGTTCCTGAGGAGGTTGAAGTTGCGCGCCTGCTCGTGCAGCTTCATCCTTGGGCCCAGAACGTGCGCTTTACCCGCGCCGGCGGAGAGTCCCTGGTTGTGGCAGTTCGCATTGCCCGGGCGGCGACCGGGTGGCAGCACGTAGCGATTTGTGGATATCACGGTTGGCATGATTGGTACCTGGCGACGAACGTGGGTGCAGCCGACGATCGGCTGGCGGGACACTTGCTTCAGGGCCTGGATCCTGCCGGCGTGCCTTCCGCCTTGGCAGGAACCACCATGCCGTTTCACTACAATAGACTTGACGAGCTGGATGCAATCTTCCGGCAATCGCCCGAGCCTGTCGCAGCGGTTGTCATGGAACCCACCCGCTTCGAGGATCCGCAACCAGGCTTTCTCGAGGGAGTCCGCCAATTGTGCGACCAGCATGGCGCCAAGTTGATCTTCGATGAAGTGTCGATCGGGTGGAAGCTAGCTTTAGGCGGCGCCCACCTGAAGTACGGTGTCGCGCCGGACATAGCGGTCTTCGCGAAGTCAACTTCCAACGGACACCCGATGGGCGCGATCATCGGAAACGAAGAGACGATGCAGGCAGCTCAGAAGTCGTTTATCTCGAGCGCCTACTGGACAGAGGGTGTCGGTCCGGCTGCCGCTCTGGCAACGATAACCAAGATGATGCGGGTCGATGTCGTGGGACACGTTGCCCGCATCGGCCAGTCGATTAAAGATACCTGGGCGGCCCTGGGAGCACGGTACGGTTTGCCTCTGAGGGTTTCTGGGCACAACGTGAATTGCGGTTTCGCCTTGGATCACCCGCAAGCTCTGGCGCTGGAAACTCTGTTCACGGTTCGCATGCTCAAAGCGGGCTTCCTCGCCATGCCCCGCGTGCAAGTCACGTTCGCGCACCAGCCCGAGCATGTGGCCGCCTACGCGCGATCCCTTGAACCCGTGTTTGCCGAGCTTGCGGAAGCGATCGCCAAAGGTGACACCACTGAGCGCATCGGTGGGCCAGTAAAACATTCGAGTTTCGCTCGGCTGGCCTAACGTCAATCGACCTGTCAATCGGAGGATATCGTCTGCTATGAATCGTGTGGCCAGATACTGCGGCATCAGAGTCTTGCTTTTGGCTGCGTCAAGCAGCGTCTTAAGTCCCCTGTCGATTGCCCAAACCCTGTCCTGGACAAAGTCAACTCCACTGCCCGAGCCGCGTGCCGGTTATTCGGCCGGCGTCGTCAATGGCAAGCTGGTTATTGCCGGAGGAACCTATTGGGAGGGAAGCAAGGGGCACTGGACGAAGAAGCTCTTTTCCGCCAGCACGCACGCGTTCGATCCCGTCACTCAGACCTGGGAGAAGCTTCCGGACGCGCCAAGCCCCGTAGGTTATGCGGCTTCAGCCGTCGCCGGTGGAAAGCTGTTCGTGCTTGGGGGCTATGACGGAACCCACGTCAATCGGAAGATCTTTGTGCTGGAGTACGGCAATGGCCGTTACGCCTGGAGGAGTTTCGGAGACATTCCCGCCGATCGCCTCTTTGCTCACGCGGTCGGCGTGGGCAACACGATCTACCTGCTGGGAGGTGTCACCCAGTTCGAACCTTTCGATGCGGTGGGTACCTGTTGCACCTCAAAGACGGCGGCCAACAGCCTCCTGTCTCTCGACACACTGAACCCTAAGAAAGGCTGGACTCATCTCCCGCCGCATCCCGGCGCAAAGCGCTGGGGAGGTTGTGCTGTCACCGACGGCAAATCAATCTGGATGTTTGGAGGAGGCTTTCAAGGCGCCGCCAGCGATCCGGTAACGAAATTCGACGAAGCGCTTCGCTACGACATCGCCAGCAGGAAGTGGGAAGTCTCGAAATCGCTGCCCAAGCTGGCCGAGGGTGCACCCGGTGCGCCTCTTTTCCTGAAAGACAAGATCCTCCTGATCGGTGCGCGCAAAGTCTACCAATTCAACCCGAAGCGTCTCGAGTACACCGAGCTGTCTCCGTTGCCGGAAGTTGCCTACGTGGAAACCTTTGTCTGGCTCGACAACAAGGTCATAGGATCTGGCGGCGAAAACACGATCGAGGGGCCCCGCCGCAGATCGGAATGGACGTTCTTTGGCAAGCTTAGCGATCGGTAGCCTTGCGTCCAACATAGCAGGTTGCTGAAAGCGTCCTTACGCAAGGACGCTCGCTGTGGCGGTAGTAGCGGTCTGGGACCGCCGAAATTCACTAACTTGCGACGGCGCGACGCTCATAGAGCGCCGCTGCAGTCAGTTTTTCAGCAACCTGCCACCAAGAATTGAAAGGACCTCATGGAAGCCGCCCGAATACTGAAACGAAAGATCGAAAAAGAGATTCCAACCGTCGGCATCCTGCTGACAAATCACCTTTGGCCAGAGGTGATCGAAATCAGCATCAACGCCGGACTGGACTATTTGGTTATCGATACCGAGCATGGTGCTTTTTCTCCGGAGTTGATTGCAGATGTCTGCGCCATTGGGAGGCTGCTGAACTTCGCGGTCCTCATCCGGCCAATCTCTCACCAGATCGATACGATTCGAAAGACGATCGACATGGGCGCTTGCGGCTTGCTGCTGCCGACCATTCAGAGCGCCGCAAATCTGGACGAGGTGCGTCAGGGCATTTACATGCCGCCGCGCGGGCAACGAAGGCCTGGCGGCTTAGGCAATCGATGGGTCAAGAACTATTCTTACGAGACCTGGAAAAACGAAGTCGAGGACGATCTGATTGTCCTTCCTCAGATCGAGACGCGCCAGGCGCTTGGCCAGCTTGATGCCATCGCCAATCATGAAATCACCACCGCCATGGCCATTGGCCCGTATGACCTGTCAGCCGATCTCGGAGTCTGCGCGGAAACGACAGGACCGATCGTGGGCGAGGCGATTCAGCAGATTCGGTTGGCTGCCAGGAAGGCTGGCAAGAACATGTGGATGATCGGCGACGGACCGACTCTGGCCAAGCAAGGCTTCACCTTTATCTGCATTGGCGAGCCCATGTGGATGCTCCAAGCTACGCTGCGTGGGATAGTCCAGCATGTCAAGCCCATCATTCAGGAGAACTCCGGCAAGCCGAAAGCCTGAGTTGCCGCATGCTCGCACTGTGACGCAGGTGAATCCATTCGAGCTTCAGCGAAGAAATCACCTCACCTCTGCCCTCAGCTGCGAGAAGTTGAATTGTGGCTTGCTCAAGCCCAAGGCTTGCGCAGCGGAACGGCCGTTTCGCGCACCTGTTCTACCTGGGTTGAGCGCACGCCCGCGCGCACGTTTTCGGTTGTGCAGCCAAAGCGCGTGTAACTCAGACCCGACTCGATTTCATTCATCTACAGTCGCAGGGGCAGGAGACGCGTGGGTCTTCCATCGGGCGGTCGACTCTCGGCGTTTCGTCTCCAAGTCGGTTTGTTCGGCGCCGGCCTGCCCACCTCAACGGGATGCACCACCCCGTCGCTCCAGAGTGACTTCCCAAAACCTAATCCGCTCTCTGTCGCAGAAGCCAGGCACCCCAAAGGCTCGAAGTCTTTGGCAGGCCTTCCTCATCCCAACGCTCGGGCTCTCGATGTTGCTGCTGCTATCGTTTGGTCTCGACCTGCGCTCAAACCCCTCGCAAGTTGATCCCGCGTACAAGGAGATCGACGTACTGATGCGAGCCGGCAAGCGGGCGGAGGCCGAGCAAAAGGCTCTGCTCGTGGTGAATCGCAGCCCCACCGCTAACGGTTATGGCCTGCTGGGGCACATCTACGAAAGCCAGGAAAAGCTGCCCGACGCTGAGAAGGCCTACAAGAAATCTCTCCAGCTGAACCCGCGTTACGAAATTGGGAAGCTTCGCTTGGGAATCGTCTATGGCAAAGCCGGGAAGTTCGCTCAATGTGTCGCGGCTTTGCAAGCATTGGGAACCAGAATTCATGCCAATCCCGAGGCACTCTTTTACCTGTGTCTTTCCTACCTGGAAACGGGCCAGAGGTCCAAGGCGCTAGAGACGGCCACGGTGGTCGCGCGTTCCACACCGAACGATCCGGAAGCGCTCCTATCGGTGGTGAGGCTGCTGGCATGGAAAGAGCTTTATGGAGACTCGCTGCCATTGTTGAAACTGACAGCCGAGCGATTGCCGCAATCGGCCAAAGCGCACTATCTGGTTGCGCTGGCTCTGTTCAAGACCAGGCAGTACGACGCCGTGTGGGCGCCTCTCGACAGGGCGCACCGTTTGGAGCCAAATTCTCTCGAGACCCTGCTGCTGTATGGAACGGCCTTGCTGGAGGCCAACAGGCTGTCAGAGGCCAAGGACTACATCCTGAGAGCCAGGAAGTTGGAACCGAACGAGCCCAGGAGCAAATATCTCGAGGGTCAGGTTCTGATTGCTGAGGGCGCCTACGATCGAGCGATCGAACATCTCAATGCAATGATCCGAGACGGTTCCAAAGATCCGGACGTCCATCTGCTCCTGCTCTCTGCGTACCGTCGCAAGGGCGACATTCAGGTTGCGGTGGACTATGCGGTCAAGGTGGCACAACTGTTTCCAGACAATCCCCTGGCGCGGTTGAACGCTGGCATGGACTTGCAGCTGATGGGTCGATTCCCGGAGGCTGAGGCTCACCTGCGGAAGTCCGTGGAGCTGGCCGGCAATGACCCCGACATCCTGATGAAGGCTAAGCTCAACTTGGCTAGTGCCCTCGTAAAGCAGGGAAACGACGCCGCTGCGAGGCCGCTGCTGGAGGAACTGGTCCGGCTGGATAAGAATGATGTGTCTTCCCGACTGGAACTAGGCGACAGCTACCTCAGGGCTGGCCAATACGAAAGTGCACTCAAGGTGCTGCAAGAAGCCATTTCGCTGGAGCCCAAGAGCAAGCGCGGACACTTGTTGCTCGGAAAGGCTCTGACCCGGCTCGATAAACATGACCAGGCCAGAGAGCAGTTCAAGATCTTCCAAGAGCTGGAAAGCGCTGAAGGCGATGGCAAGTCTTCTGGCAAGTAGAGCGGAGCGACTTGCAGCTGGTGTGTTCGGGCCGAACACGCGTGCCGAAGGACTGGGCCTTGGGCAGTATCGCGTCAACGTCCCGTAAGTCCTTGAGCCGGCGTCGAGCCCTTGCTAACGCGCGGGCTACCGATCTGGCTCATGCGGCTGTTCAGTAGCCCGGCCATAAGGGAGGGCTCACGACTATGACGGGACTCTTCAGGGTCCTGTCTTGCATTTTCTGTTGACGAAAGGAATTCAAGGTCCATGAACCCTCAAGACCGCCCTAACATCCTGCTACTGATCAGCGACAACCAAAGACTAGACACCTTGGGAATTCTGAAGAAGACGCCATGCCGGACTCCGACCTGGGACCGGGTGGCTCTCGACGGCGTCGTCATGGAGAATTTGCGAACGACAAGCCCGCTGTGTTCCCCGGCGCGTTCGTCTCTCTTCACGGGTTTTCAGCCTCATCAGGCAGGGATGCCCCATCTGCCCTATGGCAACCAGGACATCAAGGAAGAAGAGCGATCGAATCTCGAGATCACACGACCTCCGATCGCTCATTACCTGCGCGAGTCGGGATATCAATGTCTCTACGCCGGGAAATGGCACTTGGGCTCGAACAACATTCGGAAGTGGTTCGACTGGTTCGCCGCTTGTGACGATGGCGACCGCTCCTATACCGAGTGGTGTCGATGGCAAGGCGTGTCGGATGGTTTCATCTTTCATGACGACCAGAGAAGCCAGCCCTTCCGATCGGTTCACTACCCCAAAATGTCGGTTCCTCAAACCGGTATTTTAGACATCCCGGCCGACAAGGAACACAACGCCTGGATTCTGGGACATGCTTTCGAATTGTTCGGGCTTCGCGACGTGCGACGGCCTTTCTTCATGTGTGTCAGTATGGAGGGGCCTCACCCGCCGTTGGTCGTTCCGCGGGCATTCTACGACCTCTATTCTCCAGAAGAAGTTCCAGAGCCCGTGAACTGGCAGCCAAGCACAGGCGAACCCAGTTTTCTTGCAGAAAGCTATTACCGGCGTCTCAGGCACGAATGGGGCGACAATTTTGCGGCGTGGCGGAAGTCGATTGCCGTCTACTGGGGTTACACCACGTACATCGATTCCCTGTTCGGCGCTTTCGTGCGGCGACTGGAGGAGTGCCAACTGCTCGACAACACCCTCGTTGCGATGATCTCCGATCACGCGGAGATGATGGGACAGCACGGACTTTGGCAGAAGTTCTGCCCGTATGAAGAAGCGTTGCGCGTTCCCTGGGTCCTGCGTTGGCCCGCGAAGATTCCCCCGGGGCGGCGCTCTCCGATGGATGTCAGCCACGTTGATGTTGCCGCCACACTGATGGCCGTGGGTGGTGTGGACGTCGACAGCCTTGGCATCGAAGGCGAGAACCTGTTGCCCTACCTGACAGGCACGCGGCCCGAGCCTGCCAGCCGGGACTGCTTTGCGCAGTACAACGTGGCGCCCGATTTCCGGCCTTGGCATGGTGTCGAAAGCTGGCGGGCGCTGATTCGGAAACCTTGGAAATATGTCCTCCATCAGAACGGTGAAATTGAACTGTACAATCATTCAGACGATCCCTATGAGCTGAGAAATCTGGGACAAGATGCTGCAGCGAATGCAGTCGCCGCGGTTCTGCAGGAAGCTCTGCTCGCCTGGTGCCGCCGCACGGACGATCCGTTTCTGAAGCAACTGCGTTTGCACAGGTGACGAGGAGCTGCTTGCAGCCGGTGTGGCATTTGCAATCCTGTGCGAGTTCAGTGCTTGCAGAACGCCTGCGCTACGTTTGGTGCGATGTTCAAAACGCCTTCTAAGGCAATCGAGGATCTGAGCGTGGAAGACGAACGACTTGTCAAACTTCCGGATGGGCGCGATTTGGAAATCTCCATCCTCACCTACCCGATTCCCGTCAATGATCAACTCACCCTCATCGATCTCTGGTGGACCGAGTGGACTAAAGCCGACTACGACTGGCTGCGGTCGATGCGGGGAGCCTACAGCAGCACTCTAAGGATTCGTTCGGCGGTCGCTCGAATCGAAGGCCGAGCGGTCGCCACGGCGTCTGTCTGTTACGCCTGTGACTCGCCAGAAGTGTCCACGGTTGGATCGGTTCTGACGCATCCCAACTACCGCGGTCTGGGAATGGCCGCGCAGCTCACCGAGACCGTCGCGCAGCTCTCGTTTGCAGACGGGTGCAAAGTGTCGTACCTGGGAGCGACTCGCAGTCCCAGATGCGTTTACCTACGTTGCGGCTTCGAATGGTGGAACGGCGGTGTCATGCGGCGACCGGCTCCCGGCGCCGGCGACTGCGAGCAAGGAATGTTCGCTGCAGGTCAAAAAACCCGATTAAGAGAGGCTTGTTGGGGCGACCTTCCAGGCATGGCTTGCCTAGTGGTTCAGCCGTTGGAGAGCTTGGTCCTGGACTATCCACGAGCCTTGCTGTCTGGCAAGTACGTAACGCTGCAACGGTGTGTGTCCAATTTTCCAGTGGTGCATGACCAGGTCACGGAACGCGACGGCGCGATGTGTGTTGTCGCTGGCGAGGCACCCCACCGCATCTTGGGATTTGGAACGTTGACTCCAGACCCTGGAGTAGCGCGCCGACATAAAGCCGTCATCGATGTGGCTGCACACGACGCCTACGACTCGGAATTGGACGTCATGGTCTGCCACTTGCTGGAACGGGCGAAAGAGCGCCAGATCGAGTCGGTGCAAGCATACGTTGCCGTTTGGGATCGCCGGAAGGCAGATCGCTTCAAGAGGTTCGGCTTTCGACCGATCGCGACGCTGCCAGGCCAGCTGCGCGTGGCCGAACAGAACGTGGATGTCGAGGTTCTAGAGTCGGAAGTTCGCTGACTCTGGAACACTGATTTGGCGGCGCAGATCTGCGGTGTTTGCAGAATATCGCCCACAGACCTGCGCTCTTGTCAGGTCTGCGGCTTGAGATGCAGCGTTCGACCCGCGAAGGTCAGACTAGAAAAAGAGTGCGCAAGCCGGAAAGAGGACGGCACAAGACCTCGGCCCACAGACCGTTCGTCTTGCTACCACATGGTGAGGCCACAGGCAGGGTTATTCGGGTTCACCAGCGGGCTCTGCCTGGTACAACAGCTTCCACAGCCTGAGCAGCAATGAGTCGCGGCGTGCTTTACGGTTAGCCAAGCGCTCAGGCGGGTATTCGAAGAACCCTTGCCCAGTTTTGACTCCCAGCTTCCCTGCAGACACTAGCCTCTCAAGCGCGGCGGGCACAACTGGGTTGCTGCGGATCTCGGGAGCCAGGTTGCGATAGGTGGCAAGCTGGATGTCGAGGCCTGCGAAGTCGTGAATCTCGAGCGGACCAAGCGCTGCCAGGCGAAACCCAATGGTTCCCCGAATAGCCAGATCGATTTCCTCCGGCGTGGCAACCTTCTGATCAACCAAATCCCAGACCTCGCGCTGAATGGCCACCTGGACGCGGTTCACCAGGAAACCTGGCAGTTCACGCCGCAGCCGGATTGGCAGCTTTCCGATGCGCCGGAGCAACTGGTGCGTTGTTTCCACAACACCTTCGCTCGTGCCAGGGCCCGGAACCACTTCGACCACCGGGGTCAAATGCGGGGGATTAAACCAATGGGTGACGAGGGCTCTTTCCGGACGCTTCAACAGAATGCCCGATTGGGAGATCGGAAAACTCGACGAGTTGCTGGCCAGAATGGTGTCCGGCCCGGAGCATTCTTCCAATCTGGCGAACAATGTCTGCTTCATCGCCAGGTCTTCGAACACCGCCTCGGTCACGAACTGGGCGCCGGCAACCGCTTCGGCTTCCGTCGTAACCAGGCGCAAGCGAGCGAGCGTGGGCTCGACGCTCTCTGAGTCAATCGCGTGGGCTGCCACAAAAGCGGCGAGATTTCCGCCAACACGTTCGATCAAAGAGTCCCGCATGGCAGCCGACGCGTCGAAACATGCGACCTCACAGCCCGCCAAGGCGAATGTTTGGGCAATACCATGACCCATGGTTCCCAGGCCCAGCACAGCGACTCTTTCAATGCAATCAGTCTGTTTCATAAATGCAGCAGTAGCAGGACGGATGTGGAGATCGGGACGATGCTTAGCCAGCGGGCTGGAACCCCTGCTCCTGCGCCGTAGTGAAGCACTCACGTGCTTCACTACAAGCCGAAGCCGTCCATGCGCTCGTAGTGCCGCACGCACTGCGGCCCGGCATCCGCTTCCTCCTGCCAAGCCCCTTTAGCCAGCAGGCTGGAACGCGCGCCGTTTCACCTTCGAAAAAATGCCTGCAAAGGTTGTGTTTTCTAACGGTCGCTCAAACTAATAAGCTCGGCCGCCTGGACATGCCTCACATCACGCCGATGCGCCTACCTCACCCCAAGGCGCAATGGCGTTGATATCGCTCACGACGTCCACGACACAAGGCCTGCCAGCCTGAAATGCCTCGTCCAATGCACTGCTGAGCTGGCCAGGCTTTTCGACTCGTATGCCTTTGGCACCCATCGTCTCCGCGACTGCTGCGAAGCTGACGTCACGAAACGTCCAAAGCTCCGCATGATTTCGCTCCAGCTGGCCTCCGTAGGCCTCTTTGTAGATATCGATCTCCATGTTGAGCGAGCGGTTATTATTGACGAGCAGCACGACTTGAATGTTCCAGCGCACCGCCGTCTCCAGCTCGCTCAGGTGGTACCAGAAGCCGCCATCGCCGGAGAACAGCAACACCGGACGGTCTGGAACCGCCAGCTTTGCTCCCAACGCGGCGGGCAGGCCCCAACCCAGAGAACCTGCCGCGCGGATGTAACTCTGGCCGGGCCGGTTCAAGTCGACCAACGACCCGGTCCACATGCCCGCATGTCCCGTCTCAGAGACGAACAGCGTATTCGCAGGCAGGTGGCGCGTCAGCTCGCGACAAATGCACTCGGGGCGGATTGGAACAGCGTCCGATTCCATCTGTTGAGCCACCTCGGCCCGCCAGTCCCGGGCCAGGGACTGCACCTGGGTGACCCACGGACCGTGGTGTTCTGCGCCGGCTGGATCGCTGGCCTCGATCAAGTCCTGGAGTCCGGCTTTGGCATCGCTCCACAACGAAACCCGGTTGGGATAGTGCCGGCCGAGCTCCGCCGGGTTGATGTCCATCTGGATGATCGTCGTCTCGGGCCGGGGTACGCGCCACTTCGCAGTGACTTGGCTGCCGGTGTGGCTGCCCACGAAGAACACGAGGTCGGCAGCCAGCACGGCACGATTAGCGCTTTGCCGCGCATACGTTCCCACGACGCCTGCATTCAGCGGATGATTGCCGGGCAGCACATCTTTCGCATTGAGCGACATGACGACGGGAATCGCCAGCCGTTCGGCGAGCTGTTGCAACTCCGCTCCAGCGCCGGACATCCTGGCGCCACCTCCGGCCACAATCACCGGACGTCTCGCCCGGCCGAGCAGTTGCGCCGCTTCGCGAACCGCCGCCGCCTCTGGCCGGATCCGGAACGGAACCGTTCGGCCAAACTGTGGCTCAGGAATGACCACCAGTTCGGCAACCTCCTGTTCCACCTCAGCGAGATGGCCTGCCAGCTCCAGATGCGCCGGACCGGGCGCGCCGGTCGTCGCAGCCCGGAAAGCCTGGCGCAACGTGTCCGGGAGGCTCGTCACCGTCTCCACGCGCGCGCTGTACTTGGTGACCGGCTTGAACAACGGAAAATCTTCGATCTCCTGATATACCTGGCGGCTTCGCGAGTGGGCATACGGGCCGCCCGTCAACACGACGAGCGGCGTGCAGGCGAGATAAGGATCGCGCAAACCGGCAGCGAGATTGGCTGCGCCAATGCACTGGGCAAAGCTGACGCCGACGCGGCCCGAAGCACGTGCATAGCCGTCGGCCATGTAGACGGCCGCTTTCTCTCCGTGCGTCAAAATGCGTTTGATTGGAGTTCGTTTGTCGAGCTCGGCTAAGGTGTGGTTAAGAATGGCTGGCACAAAGAAAACATGCGTGACGCCGTAAGCGTGCAAGCTGTCGGCCAGGAATTGGGCGCCTGTCAGTCGGGGCATGTTCGTTTCAGAGGCGGTCCGACCATGGATTCGAAGCATTGAATAGCGTGTCGCTACAGGACCTCGACATTGCCACACACACCAATCGACTGTCCGGTAATATTGCGTCCAGCCTCCGAACAAAGAAACACCGCCATCGCAGCCACGTCCTGTGCCGAGACCATGCGCCGTAGCGAAACACGCTCGAGATACTGGCGTTCCATTGCGTCGTACTCGATCCCTTTGGCTTCGGCCCGCGCGGCAATCACGCCGCGGATCCGAGGGCCCTCGACCAAGCCTGGCAGCAGCGCATTGACGCGGATGTTGTGGGGGCCAAGCTCCATCGCTAAGCTTTCCGTGAACCCGATGACCGCCCACTTGGAAGCGGCGTACGGCGTCCGCAAGGGGTAGCCCAAACGGCCTGCCGCAGAAGAGAGACTAACGATGGAGCCGCCGCCAGCTGCTTTGAGCATGGGAACGGCGAGCCGCGCGCAGAGGAATTGGCCCGTGATGTTGACATCCAGCGTGCGTGACCATTCGGAAGGGGCAATGTTTTCCACGGGACCGGTAGGGCCCGCAATACCGGCGTTATTGACGAGCACATCGAGCCCGTCGAGACGGCGCCGCACGACTTCAAAGAGGCGCTCGACGCCCTGTTCGTCGGAGACATCAGCCACGCTTCCGCTCATTGCGGGCTCCCGTTCCAGCGCTTGAGCCAACTGCTCGGCTGAGGCATCGCAAAGATGCAGCCGCGCACCCTGTTCCCGAAACGCGCAGGCAATGGCCCAGCCGATGCCAGAAGCGCCGGCGGTCACCAACACTCTCAGTCCTGGTTGAAGACTCATCGTGTCGCTATCCGGTTAACGAGCCGCAACCCATACCACCCTACAGTCACTGCGGCGATTCGATCTCGAACTGATCCATCGCCAGTTTGCCAGTCACTTCTGCGGAAAAGCCCACCAGGGAGAAACCATAGCTGTCGGAACGCTGCAAGACGTCATCCAGACTGGCTGGCTTGTCCGGATGCCGCGACCAGCTGCGATGCCAAAGCTTCTCGTCGTTCTTGAGGAGAATCGTTTGCTTCTTGCCCCACCTGCCGTTTGCGATCCGCAGCGGTTGGCCATAGCAATGCCAGCGAGTGCCCAAGCTACTGTTGAACACCCAGAAGTAGCACTTGGCACCCTTGAGATCCAGCAGGCCGCCACGCAAGTGCACTGACAGTTTGCTCCCACGCAAGTCAAGCGCATTGCCGCCGACCCACTTGCGGTAGATGATGAACGCCAAGATCGAGTGCGGACTCTCGGGGGTATCGATGCGCCATTTCGAGTCGTCGGCCCAAACGTAGCCAGTGTTTACCACCCCACCCGATTTCTCCCACGTCACGGGAAAGAAGACGTTGCCTCCACCGGGCCGGCCACCGTTGTAATCGTAAACCTGCCATCCTTCACGGTCTTGGTTGAAGTCGTTGACGATCTTCTGCGGTCTACTGGCTTCGGACCAACACACTCCGGACACTCCTACCGTCAGCATAAAGACAAGGCCTAAGCGAAAGCAACGGTGTTTCCCGGTCATGATGGCTCCTTCCCTTGCCCAGCCGATCTACCAAGCGCTTCCCAACCCCGTTGCTGCGAAAGCGGGAACTTAATGTGGGAGCCGGCCTCCGGATGGCGACCAGAATCCCCGTCCAGCAACGGTCGCGGCCCAGAGGTCCGCTCCCACATTCGCCATCTGCCGCTTCGTTGCTTGGATGCGAATCATTGGCGACGAAGCGTGGAGCTTGGTCTGTCCCAAGAGCAAAGAGCAATAGCGATGGATCGCTTGGCGAACCTCATACGTTGAAAAGTGTCCCATCTCCACGTTCCCGCGAAAGCGGGAATCCAGCCGTCATGCTCGCGAAAGCCGCACAGCCTGCTTCAAACAAACTTGCAGGTCAGTCCCCCGTCGACGACAAGCAGCGCACCCGTGATGTACTTGGCTTCGTTCGAAGCTAGAAACAGGGAAGCGTAGGCCACGTCCCAAGCATCTCCCATTTTCCCCATTGGAACCAGCGCATCTCTTTCGCAGATCATGCCCTCAATGCTGCCTTCTCGATAGACATTCTTAAGTGGCTCGATAATCATCGGAGTATTCATCAAGCCCGGCAGAACGCAGTTGGCACGAATGCCTTTACGGGCGTACTGAACCGCGATGTTTTGGGTAAGCTGGTTAACCGCGCCTTTGGAGGCGTTGTAGGACACCGACGGGTAACCGGTATAACGAATCGAAGAGATCGACGAGACGTTGACGATCGCCCCTCTGCCTTGCCGTTCCATTATGGGGAGTACACATTTGCAGGCCAGGAACATGCTCTTGACGTTCACGTCGAGGACCCGATCCCAGTTCTGTTCAGAGATCTCTACGGGTCCGCCCACCTCGAGAATGCCGACGTTGTTCTGGAGAATATCGACACGGCCAAAGGCCTCGAGGCAGCAATCGACCATCGCGCTGACGTCGTCCGCTCTCGAAACATCGGCTCGATAGGTGACGCACACCCCGCCTTCCTGCTCGATGATGCTTCGGGTTTCCTCAACCGCAGACTCACTGATATCGACTGCAAGCACCCTTGCGCCTTCCCGGGCAAACAAGACCGCGGTAGCCTTGCCGTTTCCCCAGCCGGGCCCACTGGAGCCCGCTCCAGTCACGATAGCCACCTTGTCTTTCAAACGCTCGCCCACGGACGCCTCAAAGCCGGTTGACCGGGCCAGAAGCTGTGAAAAAATTAAGCCGGAAAGAATCTCGGCTATTTCCCCTTTGAATCTAGACCCACAAACCGGCGCGGAGCGCGGGTTCCAGCCAGGTGGAGCGGGCGCTCCTGCGCACGCTATTGGCCGGATACCGCCAAATTTAATTTTTCACACCTTCCCGGACTCGGACTGATGTGTTCTCGCTACCAGTCTTTGCTGCGATCGCGAATCTCACAGAAGCCCTGTGTGATGACAGCAGAGTCTGACATGTAGCATAGGAATCGAAAGCCCTGGCTTCTGCGCTGTGCGGCGATTTCATGGGTTGCACAAACGTATCCGGCAGCCGTTCCAGTTCTTCTGGAAGCTTCCAAAACCTGCTGGACGAGCTGTTCGTGGTGAGCTTCATCGTGGCCGTGCGCTTTCACGTCGATCATCAGGTCGCCCGGGCCAATCAGCACGACATGGACTCCTGGCACGCGCATGATAGACTCCACGTTCGCAACCGCCTCTTCGGTTTCCACCATCACCACGAGCAAGATCTCGTCGTTGGCATGGGCGTAGTAGTCGGGAGCGCTGACTCCGCTGATCAGCGCGAGACGTGGCCCGCCCCCGGAACGCGCACCGAGGGGTGGGTAGTACACCGGCATGGCAACGCCCCGGGCCTGTTCGGCATTTTGGACCATGGGAACGATGACCCCCATGGCTCCCATATCCAACACCCGGTTGATCGTTCCGGGTTCGTGGCTCTTCACCCGAACGATGGGCGCACTCTCCACCGCCAGAAAGCGTCCCAAAGCGTTGTTCAGCGTGTGTTCTGTGAATTGTCCGTGCTGCCAGTCGAGCCAAACCCAGTCGAAGTTCAGATGGGCGACATGCTCGGCGATGTCTGGGGAGTCGAACACCACCGACGGACCGAAGATAAGTTTTCCAGCTCGCAATTTTGCCAGGGCTTTGTTTTTGCGCATGGGCAGTTTTTATCCTTTCTCGATCGCTCTTGAATTTGATGGCTTGTACATAGTCGAGCGCGTCTGATGGCCGCCGGCTTCACAGCCATTGGAACAGCACTCCCAGCATGGCTTTCTCCCGTCGATAGATCATCTCGTAGGCTTCCTGGATCTTTTCGCAGGGAAGCCGGTGCGTCATGAGCTTCTTCGGCTCAATAGTACCGGCTGCCATGAGGTCGAGAAGCGCCGGCGCCGTGTTGGTGAGGCTGAAACGATGTCCCTGAGGCGCATAGAGTGCAGACACTGGCGAGGTGACGGCCGTCAACGTGAGAGACTTCGCGTATAGCCATTCCATCGCCAGCGGATTGAAGTCCAGAGGCGGTTCCCCTCGGCCGGGAAGTCCCAGGATCGCAACACGGCCATTGGGCCGCACAATCTCCATGGCTGTGCGATACGCGGACCAGGGATTGGCGGTGAGAATGACCAGGTCGACCCCGACGGAACCGGCGAACTCCGCCAGTTTCTCTTGCAGCGCCGGGTCGTCCGACATCACGCAGAGGTGTGCGCCCATGCGCTTGGCCATTTCGAGCCGGATCGGCGAGTTACCCACGGCGATGACGCGCGCGCCGAACGCCCGCCCCAAGGCCACATCCGCCATTCCCAACACGCCCAAACCTACCACCGCAACGGTTTCGCCGGCCTGGTAGTACGTTCGCCAGTACGACAGCGCCGAGACGTAGTAGAGCCCGAGGTAAACGGCGTCTTCAGCAGCAATCCCGCTTGGGACTTTGATGAGCTCTTCGTGGTCTGCGGCGATGTAATCCGAAACATGCGGCTTACGGCTGAAGATCCGGTCGCCGACTGCGAAGCGAGTCACCTCGGAACCCTTTCGCCTGACAATGCCCAGATTGCTGTCACCAACGTACCGTGGGTAGTCTGGAGCACCGGGCACACGCTCGGCCCCTTCATAGTTGCCTCGGTCCGTTCCGATCTTCAGGGCCGTGATCTCCGTCTGGACCCAGATTTCATGGGACTTCAAGTTTTCCGTATCGAGAGACAACGGCTCCAGTCTAAGATCTCTCGGACCATGCAGGATGGCTTGTTTCATGATTCCCTCATCGAGTTTCCATGGTGTGAGACCAGCGACACGCGGGGCATGATACTCAGTTTCCTCGCTCTGACGCACCCCTTTTTGCAACGGGTGCCGCCCGCGCCGCTGGTCGCAGAATGCATCGGAACCAGCCAATCGCCATCAAACGCCGGTCGCATGTCGTCGAGATCGGACTTTCAGCCACCAATTTGGCCGAAGCCGCTCCCGACTGCCGGGTGTATGATACCGAGACCGTTTCGACTGCCCGATCGTCTCAGGGTTGTCAAAGGAGAACGCGATGAATCGCTATCTTAAGGATCTCGAGTTCGTCAAGAACCAATTAGAAGAGGAAGCTCAGTGGCGCTCCCAATGCCTGAATCTGATTGCTTCGGAGAACGTGACCAGCCCGGTGGTTGCCGAGATCCTGGCGAATGACCTTTCGCATCGGTACGGGAGCTACAAAGGACTCGATCTCACGGACCGTCGTTATCGCGGCAACCGGCAAATCGTTTCGATCGAAGAAAAGGCCCATGAGCTATGTAAAAGCTTGTTTGATGCGCAATATGTCGATCTCCGGCCGCTGTCCGGCCATCTGGCTGGCATCGCCGTTATCATGGCGTTCACAGAACCCGGAGATGCGGTGATGGAAATTGTGGAAGGCGGCGGGCACCGGCTGAACCAGCGGCTCAGCCTTTGCTCGCTGACGAAACTCCGCACCGTGGCGGTTCCTTTCGATGCGGAGCGCTTCAATGTTGACCTGGAGAAGACCGAACGCGCTTTGGTTCGCGAACGTCCCAAGCTGGTGATTCTTGGCAGCAGCCAATTTCTGTTCCCGAATCCGGTCAGGGAAGTTCGAGAGATGATCGATCGTCATTCGCCGTCGACGTTGCTGTTGTACGACGCCTCGCACGTGTTGGGGTTGATCGCCGGCAAGCAGTTTCAACAGCCGTTGGCTGAAGGCGCACACATGGTCAGCAGCAGCACCCACAAGACACTAGGCGGTCCGCAGGGCGGTTTGTTCCTGACCAACGACTTGAGTCTCGCTGAGAAGGTCGGTGAAGCGATTTATCCGGGCATCGTAACCAATCATCACCTCAACCGCCTGCCCGCACTGGCAGCCACTTTTATTGAGCTGCAAGTTTTTGGATCCGACTATGCGAAGCGGGTGATTGACAATGCCCAGCGCCTGGCGCAGCAGATCCACGCGCGCGGCGTCCCGGTGGCCGGAGAACGGCTTGGGTTTACCCAGTCGCACACGGTTCTGTTGCAGACCTCCCAATGGGGAGCCGCGCGAGCAATCGCCGGGCGCCTGGAAGACGCAAACATCATCGCCACCGATTGCACTTTGCCCGCAGGTTTGGGAAGCGAAGGCATCCGCCTCGGCACCCAGGAAATGACGCGTTGTGGCATGCAGGCCGCCGATGCTCCGGAAATGGCGGAATTGATTGCGAGTGCCATCCGGCAGCAAGCACCTGCAGACACGATTCGCGCGCAAGTGAAACGTCTCCGTGAGAGGCTGAACAGCAATCCGTTTGTACTTGATCTTGAGGAAGCGAGGGTTTGACCTGATATGTGCGCATCTCCCGTCATCCAAACTCTGAGCGGCCTGGTCCGCATCAATAGCGTGAATCCAGCCTTCCAGGATGGAAATCCAGAGTCTGAAATCGTCGCATTCGTCGAACAGTTCTTCGAGCAGCAGGGCATCGAAACCCGCCGACAAGCCGTTTGGCCAGACCGCCCGAACCTGATTGCCCGCCTGCCAGGCCGCCAGGCGTCTCGCCGCGTGGTCTTTGAAGCACACTGCGACACGGCGTCGATTACCGGCATGACCATCCCGCCTTTTGAGCCATCGATCTCCGGGGGCTTGCTCTACGGAAGAGGTTCCTGCGACACGAAAGCGGGCCTGGCTGGCATGATGGAAGCGCTGGCTTCGCTGAAAAAAGAGGGCATCGTCCCGCCGTGCGAGATTTGGGTCGTTGCCGCTGCCGACGAAGAATATTCGTTCCAGGGGGCTACCGAGTTGTGCCGAGGGCTCTCGGCAACAGCGGCGGTCGTCTCCGAGCCAACCGACCTGCGACTGGTGATTGCCTCAAAAGGCTGCCTCCGCTGGAGCATCGTCTCGAAAGGAAAGGCCGCTCACAGCTCCAAGCCGCACCTGGGCATCAACGCCATTTCGAACATGACACACATCATCCAAGCCTTGGAGCAGGACGCCGAGCGGTTGATGCAGCGGCAGCATCCGCTGGTCGGCGGCCCAACCTGCAACGTGGGTTTGATTCGCGGCGGCGTGCAGGTGAACTTTGTTCCCGACTCCTGCGTGATCGAGGTTGACCGGCGCCTGATTCCAGGCGAGAAGCCTTCTGAAGTGTTTGCACATTATCAAGCCGTGCTGGACGATCTGAAGAAGATTCATCCCACCTTGGAATGCGTCATGGAACCGCCGAGACTGGAGGCGATGCCGCTGGAGACTGCGGCCACAGCTGCTCCTGCTGTCTTGGCGTCGCAGATTCTCACAGGCATGAAGCTGAATCCAGAGCCCGCCGGTGTGCCCTACGGCAGCGATGCCAGTGTCTTCTCTCGCGCCAGCATCCCAGCCATATTGTTTGGACCCGGGAGCATCGATCAAGCGCATGGGGCTGTGGAGTATGTCGATTGCTCTCAGGTCGAACAGTCGGTTGAGTTCTACAGGCAGTTCATGCTGAACTTCGAATAGCTGCACGTGTGAGTGGTGGAGCCTCGACGGAGGCACAGTCCGGCCAGGCGCCAGCGTCTTGGTGTGCGGCAGTCTTCGGCACCCGTTGACGGCAGTCGCGAGCGGAAGACGCGTTGCAGGTTGTTCCCCAGTCATAGACATTCCCCAACCAAAGCGCGAGAGGACTGGCGCAGTCCAAAACCAAAGGAGAGGAGTCCTTTGAACCGAGTTTCCTACCGAGAGAAAATCTGCGGCAATTTCATTGCTCTGCCAACGCCGTTTCATAGCGACTTCAGTCTGAACCTGCCCATGTTGCGCCGGCTGGTGCGGCGTCTGCTAGATGCGGGTTATCGAACGGGCAACGGAGTTCTGCTTGCGGGCGGGGCTGGCGGCGAATTTGCATCGTTGCGAACGGAGGAGCGGAAGCAGGTAGCCGAAGCGGTCGTCTCGGAGGCCGCGGGCAGAATTCCCGTGATCGTTGGGGCTCAAGACACAAGCACGATGCGGGTCTTGGAGATTGCCCGCTTTGCGGAAAGTTTGGGAGCGGATGGAATTCAGGTAGGCCCGCCCTACTACGAGCCCGCGACACCTGACGATGTTTTCACTGGGTGTGGCTTTCATACTGGACATTTTTCGGGAGCCGGGGGCGATCAGAATAGGCGCATAGCGCTCGCAGGCCGCACTGGCAGCGTTTTCCCGTCGAACGGTTGTCGCACGAGTTAAACCTCAGTCTGAGATTTGCTTTCAAAATGGCCCATTTCCCCAGCGTGTTTTACGGGGTATTTGGCCATTTGTCCAGTATGGAAGCCACACCCTTTTCACTCTGTTCAAGACCGTCTCGGATGCGGTCTCGGTCCCGATGGTGATCTACAACACCTGGTGGACGGGCACCCACGCCGACATGGGCTACGAGCAAACTGCCCGGTTGCTGGAGATTGCCAATGTGGGCGCCCTGAAGTGGAGCTCGCCGGCGCAGTCGTTCTATGAAGCCGTCTTGAAGGATTTCGCCCAACGGCTGCCCATCGTCGACAATCAGCTTTGCGAGGTCGTGTCTCACATGTTAGGAGCGACCAGCTTTGTGAGTCATCCGCCCCTGGCCTGGCCGGAGTTCGGCTTAAGACTATGGGATGCGCTGCAGCAACGGCGCTATTCCGACGCGCTGGACCTCATCAAGAAGTTCCGAATCCCTTATTACGTCTACTTCTTCAAGGCCTATGCCTACAGCGGCAGTGAAGGCCACTTCGACAAAGCCATTCTGGAGATGCTGGGTGAACCGATCGGCCCGCCCCGGCCTCCCGCCAGGCCGTTGCCAGTCGAGCTGCGCGAGCAAATCCGGCACATGCTGTTGGAGGCTGGAGTGCCAGGCGTGAAGTGAGCCGAACGGATTCCTTCGCGTCGCGCGCCCGTGCTAGCGACACGAGCGTGGGCTGCCCTTTTGCAGAGCCGGTCCTGTTTGCGAAAACACAGTGACTGCCAGTCGGAACAGTGTCGCCATCATGACCTTTCGCTCAGTCTTGGCACTGCCCCGAAAGCGGGAACGGACTTCCCGGGTTGTGAGATCGCAGGTGCGCGCATGACGCCGCAGGAAGCACGGTGTGGCCATATCGGAATGCGCCACCGTCACCCGGAACACTTCCAGTAAAGAAGCGCCAGAGCTGTGCCAAGTGCGATCGGTTTTGGCATTGCGCCATCAGATAGCGCGCCCTCACCCGATATTGACGCTTCTCCCTGTTTGCGAAATCATCGGTCCCGATGTTCGGACCAACGAAATCCAAGGAGCCCACATGCACGAAGAGATCTGTTATTGCGATGCCACCGAGCTGGCTCGGCGAATCCGCAGCAAAGAGGTCTCGCCAGTCGAAGTTGTGAGAGCGCATCTGGCGCGCATCGATGCCATCAACCCGAAGCTCAACGCCATTGTCACGCCGATCGACGGCGCTGAGCGGCAAGCCAAAGCTGCCGAGGCTGCCGTGATGCGAGGAGACTCGTTGGGCCCGCTCCATGGGGTGCCTTTCACCATCAAGGACTGCTTTGACACGGCCGGGGTTCGAACCACGCGAGGCTCGAACTTCTTCAAGGACCGCAAACCTGAGGAAGACGCTACGCTTGTGCAACGCCTCAAAGCAGCAGGAGGCATTCCACTCGGAAAGACAAACCTGCCGGAATTTGCCCTCTGGTGGGAAACGGGCAACCTGGTTTTCGGTCAGACAAAGAATCCATGGAATCTTGATCGCACAACGGGTGGCTCGAGTGGCGGCGAAGCGGCGGCGATCGCAGCCGGACTGTCGCCACTGGGGCTTGGAAGCGATGTGGGCGGCTCCATTCGCATGCCGGCACACTACTGCGGGATCGTAGGATTGAAAGCCACCCACGGACGTTTCCCGTTGACCGGACACTGGCCGGAGGTTCTGCTGCGCTTCATGCACACAGGTCCGATGGCTCGAACCGTGCGCGACGCGGCTCTGGCGAGCGGCATTCTGGCCGGGCCGGACGGCAGAGATGGATACGCAGTGGCAGCCCCAGTCCCGGAGCTAAGCGGTGCGGAGTCGTCCGTTCGATCGTTGCGGGTCGGCTGGATGGCGGAAGAAGGGTTTGGACCGATCCATGCGGAAGTGGCAAGCGTGGTGAAGCGGGCTGCGGAGACCTTGAGATCGGCAGGCTGCAAGGTGGATCCGGTTGTCGTTCGGGGACTCGCTGAACGCGATTGCAACGTTCTTTCGGCTACTCTGTTTGGGGCAGAGGCTTCGGTCTATTTCGATAAGCTCATCCGGGGCCAGACTGAGAAATTGCACCCTGTCTTGCGCAATCGCCTCACTTCCGTGAGCGTTTCCCTGGCAGATTA
>VFZK01000022.1 GCA_016871215.1 Acidimicrobiia bacterium
CTCCCATGCGATTAATTGTGCTTGATCTTCTACCGACAGATCGATCACCCGACCGTTTCTCGCCATGCCGTGGACTTATACCACGGGACTCCCAAATAGTCTAGTTATTTAAGGGACGATAGACTAGGCTGCCAACGACAGGCGGCCCTGATCTTGCAACTACCTCAGTTTCTTCAGCCGCGCTTCCACTTGGCCGGAATCGAAATCGGGGGACTGCCGTTGTTGCGCCAGTTGCAGCGACCGCTCATAGGCGGCGACCGCTTCAACCTTTCGCTTCTGGAATTCGTAAAGAGTCCCTAGCTCCACCCAGGGCAGCGGTGACGCGCGGTCGGCTTCGATCGAACGCCGAAAAGCGAGTTCTGCCTCTGCCAGCCGGCCACGATCCAGGGCCAGTTTGCCCAATTCGAGTCCAGGCAAGATCCACTTCGGATCCAACAGCACCGCTTGCTGGTAGAAGTACTCGGCATTGGCGTAGTTCCCTGCCCGCCCGTACAGCCGGGCCAAATCGCGAAACGGGAGAGCCCATTGCGAATCGGTCTGAAACGCCTCTCGTAGCGCCGCCAAGACCTCAGAGTCAGCCTTCTTGAACGACGCGCGGCAAGCGGCGGCGTAGGCGCGCCGTGCCTGTAGCCCGTTGTCTTGCGGATCGATCTCGGTAGCCCATTCGTAGGTGGCGGCGAGCCGTTCGACTTCCGCCTCCGTGAGGTCTGCGCCTTCGCGGACCTTGTTCAGAAGCTCGTTTCCGGCTTCAGAAAGCTGGGGGAGCACTTCGCTTTTTAATCGGTCCTTGGTCACAGGGCTCACCCCGCCGGCTTTGAGCGTTTGGTAGTGATCGAATGCTGATAGGCCCCTGGGAACAAAGAGCTGTCCGGCGGCCGCGGCTCGAAACATGCGTGCCTCATTGGACCCCAGCCGATGCCAAACCAGGAGTGCCGCGACCACGACCAGCAACAACCCGCCTCCAAGCACAAAAATTCGGCCCGAGGAGCTGGCTTTCGACACCCCAGCCAACGGTTCCAAGTTGAAGGACAGCTTCGAAGAATGGGTTTCTTGATCGAGGCCCGCGATTGCAGCATCCGACTGCGGGGTCGGCTGTCCAGTCGGCGACAACTCCTGTTTCTCTCGAGGCTTGGCTTTCTTGGCCGCTTGCCCTGCCAGTGGGATGCGGGTGCCCATGAACAGGAAAGTGTCTTCTTCGCTGGATGTGGGTTTTTCGGCGGTCCCTTCAGGGTCTCGTGAAGATGAGGTCATCGGATCAGACATGAAGCAGACGACAGCTCCAGCAACAGCGCTAGTGTGGAACTTCGTCGCACCAGCGTGCGAAGCGGTGCAACGCTGCGCGCTCAGAACGCTTGGACGCAGCCTACCCTAGCTGAAGAAGGCAGTCAATCGACGGGAGTCGCAGAGTCGCATGGGCTGCGCAGGCAGGGCACGAGTTCCCAAGGCCGGTTCCGACAGGCTACTCGTCAAACCGTGCTCCCACGAGCTGGCGTCCAGCAGCATCGGTCTGGACTCGAACGACTTTGGCGGTGATGGTGTGCAAGCGGCCGAAGAGTGCGCTTAACCCGATCGTCAAGGTGAGGTGGGTGTCAAGCCAGATGGGAGTTTTCAGATAGAACGAGATGCCGGTTTCGCTGATGTCGCGAGTCTCGGTCTTTTCGGTGTACGCGTTTCCTTCGGTGTCCGTCCACTTCACCAGGACCTTCGAGCCTTCATCCTGGCGCGCCGCTGTTTGATCGAACTTAGGCATAGCAGTACCCCAAAATCACAAGTTGCGATGCGCATAGCTTCGGCAAAATTCGGCATTCCGATTAGTCTCGTCCGGGCACGGATCAGGAGACGAAGAAGAGTCGATGGTCAGGGTCAGTCAAGTCGATTTGTTCGTATAACCTGGCGAGGAAGTCCATGCCATATCGGGCCAGGAAATAGAAAATGTTGATACGCCGCTCTTGGAGAGTCTTCAGGGGATAGAGAATCGCCAGAGCTTTCTCGATCTGCTTGGTCATGGTCTCTTGATTTCGCGTTTCGGCGTGGACAAACTTGGTCCGTAAATGGGCTACCTGATACTGCACTTTCTGCTGCGTCGTTCGAAGTGCATCAGCCAGAGTTGGGTCAACCGCCTTCAACACGGGCTCCAGGTTGGCCAGCTGCCGGCCAAACTCCTGCTCCAACGCGGTGAATCTCTCGGCCAGCGATCGGTCGAGGTTCTGCTCAACGACTTTCTGGATGAGCGCTTCGCTGCCGAGGAACGCATCCGTGAACCCCAGCTGATACTTCTCCAGGATCTTCCCGATCTTTCGTTCGATCACCGAGACGCTGAAACGAGGGAACACGATGGGCGGCTTGCGTCCGAATTCTTCGTACAGTGGGCCGATCTGCGCGAGATAGGCCAGTTCGGAAGGGCCTGCAACACAAGCCAACGTGGGAAGCAGCAAGTCCTGGATGAGAGGACGAAACAAGACATTAGGACTGAACTTCCATGGGCACTCGTGCAGAGTCTGCCGGAACTGATCAACTGTCAGCCGATGGGGCGTCCCTTTGACCTTGATCGCTCCACTGCCGTCCCTCGTCAGCGCACGACGCTTCTCTTCGTCCTCGAAGAAGAGCCCTGTCGATTCTTCCTCCACCGCTACCTGAGCATGGTAGCCGGCTGCAATCAACTCGTCGCTGCATTGCCGGATCATCGATCGGTAACGGTCGGTGTCGAGCAGGATCTTTTCGAAGAACGGCGCGACCAGCCGCCTGAGCTGCTCATCCTGCGGATCGACGAGAATGAGCCCATAGTTGGGAAAAAGATACGACAAGGTCTCGCCAAACCCGTCGGCAAAGGTCCTATCCTGCCGGTACGAGGCAGACAACCGGGATTCGATTTCGACTTTGAACTCAGAGTTCGGCAAAGCCTCGAGGAACTGGCGCAGACAAGGCTCAATGGCCTGCGTAAAACGAATTTTTCCAACCGGTCTCGCCGCAGCCTCGGGCCCACTGGCATAGCGAAACAGCTGCAAGCGCGAATCATTGTCGATTGTGTAGGTATGATCCGCCTCAGCCAGGTCGTGGTCCTCCGTAGCCATCCAGAAAATGGGCACCACGTTCATGCCGCGGCACGCATAGTGGGCAGCCAGCTTCACCGCCGTCAGCGCTTTGTAGACCGTGTAGGCGGGGCCGGTAAACAAACCCGCCTGCTGGCCGGTAACGACGGCGAAGCAGTTGGCCTTTCGCAGCTTCCCAAGATTCTCAAGAGTCCGGGCGCCCGCGCCGAAGGTCCGGTTCTGCCTTTCCAGTATCTGGCAGAGCTGCTGCCGGTGGGGCAACGACACACCGGCTAAGGCTTCTTTCCTGAAAAGGTCCAACGCATAGGGGAATGGGAAGAACGCGGCCAGATTCGAGAAACGATGGAGATAGTCGAGGAAAAGAGCGGAGGTCTTGGGAATGTCTTTGAAGTGGACCCTGTCGTTCATGAGCCTGTCATCATGGGTTCGAAGGCCGCACCGCGGTCGAATCGGCCACCACCGCATGGATTTGTTTTACGGTGTGCAGAAGGGATTCCAGCCGGTCTAAAGGCATCGCATTCGAACCGTCGCTCAACGCCATGGCGGGATTCTCGTGAACTTCCAGAAACAACCCATCGAGGCCAACGGCCACGCCTGCACGAGCCAGATACTCGATGAACTGCGGTTGACCTCCTGAAGCAGATCCCTGTCCTCCCGGCAGTTGCAAGCTGTGCGTGACGTCGTAGACCACAGGCCAACCCCACTGGCGCAGGACGGGAAACGCCCTCATGTCGACGACCAGGTTGTTGTAACCGAAAGAGGCGCCACGCTCGGTGAGCAAGAGCCGCTGGCAGCCGAAGGTCTCCAGTTTCTTGACGATGTTCTCCATATCCCAAGGTGACAAGAACTGCCCCTTCTTCACATTCACCGCACACCCACTCCGGCCGGCCGCCATCAGCAGGTCGGTCTGCCGGCAAAGGAAAGCCGGAATTTGCAGGCAGTCAACTGCGGCAGCCACCCGTTCGACCTGGCCCACTTCGTGAACGTCGGTCAGCACAGGGATCTGAAGCTCTTGGCGGATCGAGCGCAGGACCTCCAATCCCACTTCCAAGCCCGGACCTCGAAAGGAGCTGGCCGCGGTACGGTTTGCTTTGTCGAACGAGGCTTTGAAGATGAAGGGGACATCGCACCTCGAGGTGATCGATTTGAGTTCCCCAGCAACCCAGCGGCAGTGCTCCTCACTTTCAATCACACAGGGACCCGCAATCAAGAAAAGCGGCCCAGTCCCGCCAACCGAAACGGAGCCGATTTGAAACGATCGGGTCAAATGCATTGCCAGGATACTCACAAACCCGACACCCCGGCAGCCACCGCTAAACACGGGTAGCCACCCAGGATGCCTGGACTAGGGACTAACGGCTTTGTGCCGCCGGAGTAGCCACACGTTCGCCAGCGGGATGCTCCTGGCGGCCGTGCCGGTGGGCATAGGCAGCTTCAATGAAGGCCTTAAACAGCGGATGAGACGTCAGCGGCTTGGATTTGAATTCGGGATGGAACTGGCACCCAACAAACCACGGATGGCCTTCTACTTCCACAACTTCGACGAAGTTTCCATCGGGAGAGGTACCAACGATTTTCAGCCCATGGGCAATCAGGGTGTCTTCATACTCCCGGTTGAACTCGTAGCGGTGGCGGTGTCGTTCCGAGATCTCGGTCTCTCCATACGCCTTTTGCGTGTTCGAGCCGGCAACGAGGACGCAGGGATAAGCGCCGAGACGCATCGTGCCGCCAAGGTCGTCGATGCCTCGCAGCTCGCGCAGTTTGTAAATCACCCGGTGCGGCGTGGCCGGGTTGAACTCGGAGCTGTTGGCGTCCGCCAGGCCGCAAACGTTCCGCGCGAATTCAATGACGCTGCACTGCATTCCCAGGCAAATGCCGAAGAATGGAACTTTCTCGGTTCGGGCGAAGGAAATCGTTCTGATCATGCCCTCGATGCCGCGCTTGCCGAAGCCACCGGGCACCAGAATCCCATCGTAGGGCCGCAGCTGTTCCTGCCAATCCGGGCCATCCACGCCTTCAGCCTCAATCCAACGAATGACGGTTTGCAGGTTCTGAACCAGGCCGGCGTGCACCAACGCTTCCTTCAAGCTCTTGTACGACTCCTCGAATTCAACGTACTTTCCAACGATTGCGATCCGAACTTCATCGGACGGGTGCTTGATGCGCTCGATAAGCTGCTGCCACTGGGCCATATTCGATTCACGGAGCGGCAAGTTCAGCTGTTTCAGAATAATCTCGTCAAGCCCTTCGGCTCCAAGCACGGCCGGAACTTCATAGATCGATTCGACATCCTTGGCGGTGATAACGGCCTCCTCGTCCACCGAGCAGAATAGGGCGATTTTGGCCTTAAGCTCCTTCGACAGGAATCGGTCAGTACGGCACAGAAGAATATCGGGCTGAATACCGATCGCACGAAGCTCTTTCACGCTGTGCTGGGTAGGCTTCGTTTTCAACTCGCCAGCGGCCCCGATATAGGGCACCAGCGTCAGGTGCACGAAGAGCGAGTTTTCCCGGCCCACGTCCTGGCGCAACTGGCGGATGGCTTCGAGAAACGGCAGAGACTCGATGTCACCCACGGTGCCGCCGATCTCGACAATGACGACATCCGCATCGACACTCACCTTCTTGATCGCGGCTTTGATTTCGTTTGTCACATGGGGAATCACCTGGACGGTCTTTCCGAGGTAGTCGCCGCGGCGTTCTTTCTGAATGATGGACTCGTAGATTCGGCCTGTGGTCAAGTTGTGGTCACGCGTCAAGCGGGAATGGGTGAAGCGCTCATAGTGCCCAAGGTCCAGGTCCGTTTCGGCGCCATCGTCGGTAACGAACACCTCGCCATGCTGGTAAGGACTCATCGTACCGGGATCGACGTTCAGATAAGGATCGAACTTCTGCAGGGCAACCCGAAAGCCGCGGCTCTCGAGCAGCCGCCCAATCGAGGCTGCGGCCAGCCCTTTCCCCAATGAGGAAACGACTCCGCCCGTCACAAAGATGAACTTGGTTGGCATGTGCGATCTTTCTCCTGGATATACGCATTCACACGTTCGAGATCTTCCGGCGTATCGACGGCCAAGGACTGGTAGGAGGTGTTGATAACTTTGATGCGGTAACCGTTTTCGAGAAATCTCAGTTGTTCTAAAGCCTCTGCCCTCTCCAGGTAAGATTCCTCCAGGGTTGCCAGCCGTGCCAAGAAGGTTCGGCGATAAGCGTACAACCCAACGTGCTTCCAGAAGCGTCGCCCTCTTTCCGAAGTGAAGGCTGGGTCCCGAAAAAACGGTATCGGAGATCTGGAGAAATAGAGGGCAAAGCCGTTTCGATCGACCACCACCTTCACCACATTCGGATTCTCCAGCTCGCCCGGCGCGCCGTCTACGCTGAGGGTCGAGATCATCAGGGCAGAGTCCGAACGAAACGGCTCCACTACCGCATCCAAGGCAGCCGGTTCGATCAACGGCTCGTCGCCCTGCACGTTGACGATGATCTCGGCATCGATTTGAGCGGCGACTTCAGCGACACGGTCGGTGCCGGAACGATGCAGCGAAGAAGTCATGCGCGCCTGCCCTCCAAACTCCTGGACAGCTTGCAGTATGCGAAGGTCGTCGGTTGCCACGATCGCCTCGGCAATGCTTCTCGCCTGCTGCGAACGCTCGTAAACGTGTTGAATCATTGCCTTGCTGGCTATCTTAACGAGGGGTTTTCCGGGGAAACGGGTGGATTCGAACCTGGCGGGGATGATGGCGACGCACTTCAGGGAATTCATGGATCCGGAATGACTGGCACCAGGCGCCTCGTCGGTCTCTCGTCCTGCAAACCCGCGGACATGTCCAAAAACCCGAACCTGACCGCAGAAAATGTTCAGGCAAACCGGTCGGCATCTTTCTTCAATTCAGAGTGAAGATCAAGAAGATTTTGTTGGAGTGTCTCAGTGAAACCAAAGCTGCAGAAACGGCGAGAATCACTGCGTTCAATCCCAGTCCGTTAGAGTCGGCCAAGCTGGAATTCGGGCCCGATTCTGGCTGGCACGGCATCTGGCCGCAATGGCACAGGGTTTCTTTCTGACTCGTAGCCCGCATCGGCCTGTCGATCTAGAGGCGCTCTCGACGGAGCAGAATCCCACGGGGCGCGGAGCGAATCAGGCCTCGAGGGCATCGCAGAGCCAACAGGTCGCCAGCCTGAAGCCTGAAAATAGCGGAGATAGCCGGCTCGCGCCAACCGGCACCGAGGATGTGCGAATCCCCGCAAAATCCGGGTAGCGACTAGTTGCCAGCCCCGTGCTTTCGTTCTATACTTTTTTTCGACTGGTTCAAAGACGTCGAAATCCCTCACCTTCAGAGTTGACGCCTTTCTTCCGGGAGTTGCTCGATGGGTAGAAGCATACGTCACCGATTGCACGACCAGCCGGCGCGCTACGGGTTTGCGGGACTTTTGGGCATGGCTGCCTTCCTGGCCAGCCGGTTGCTTTTCTTCGGACAAGAGACTGAGAATCCCCAGTCGCAGCAGGGCAAGAGCGGACCATCCTCGATTAAGATCGACGTTGACCTGGTGCTGGTGAACGCGACCGTGACGGATCCGAACAATCGGTTCGTGACGGGTCTGGAAAAGGATCATTTTCAGCTGTTCGAAGACAAGGTCGAACAGAAGATCGTGCAGTTCAGCAACGAAGACATCGCAACGTCGATCGGACTGCTCTTCGACGTGAGCAGCAGCATGGGCGACAAGATCGCCCGTGCGAAAGACGCAGCGATCGCTTTTCTCAAGACCAGCAATCCGGACGACGAATTCTTCCTGCTCACTTTTGCAGACCGGCCCAGCATCGATGAAGAGTTCACCAATGACGTTTCCGACATCCAGAACCGGCTGGCTTACAAAGGCGCCAAAGGTTCGACGACGCTATATGACGCGGTTTACCTGGGCTTGGAAAAGATGAAGCAGGGCCACAACCCAAAGAAGGCGATCCTGCTGATCACGGACGGAGAAGACACTCGCAGTCGTTATTCCCTGGTTAACGTTCGCAATGCCGTCAAGGAGTCGGGTGTCCAGATTTATGCGATCGGCATTGTCAACTCACACTACTCCGATTTCGCTCAGGGACGTTCCGGTCGCGCAGTCCTGGAAGAAATGACCGAGATCACTGGAGGCAAAGCCTACTTTCCGAATTCGGTGTACGAACTGGAAGACATCTGCACGAAGATCGCCATCGAATTGAAGAACCAGTACGTCCTCGGTTATACGTCCACAAATCCTGCCAAAGATGGGCGCTGGCGCAAGATCAAAGTGAAGCTCAACGCACCGAAGGGCCTGCCTTCTCTGTCGGTTCGCTCGAAGACGGGATATTTCGCCCCCACGGGTTGAGAGGAGTTGTCATGAAGAAAGCGGCTTGCCTCGCAACCGTGCTGCTGATGTCCTTGGCGTTGGCGTTCTCCGTCGCCCAAGAGCCGCCCAAGAAAACCAAAGACTCCGATTTCACCCTGAGTGTCAACGTGAATCTGGTGACGCTGCACGTCTCGGTGTTCGACGAGAAAGACCGTCTCATCAAGGATCTGAAGAAAGAGGACTTTTCGGTTTTCGAGGACAAGATCCAGCAGGAGCTTTCCCTCTTTAAGCAGGAAGACGTTCCAGTATCGTTGGGACTGGTCATTGATAACAGTGGCAGCATGCGAACCAAGCGCGAACGCGTGAACAAAGCGGCCATCACGTTTGCCCGAACCTGCAAGCCACAAGACGAGATTTTTCTGATCAACTTCAACGATCAGGTGTACATCGACCAGGAGTTCACGCGCAACAAAGACGATCTGGCTGAAGCCCTCGATACGATCGACACTCGCGGAGGCACGGCCCTTCACGATGCCTTGTATCTTTCGCTGGAGCATATCCGAGAGGGAAAGGAAGACAAGAAGGCACTGCTGCTCATCTCGGACGGCGAAGACCGCGACAGCCGCTACAAGTTCACCAGCGTTCTGGAGTTCGCCCGCGAGTCGCCTGCCAGCATTTACGTCATCGGCTTGTTCGATAAGGAGGGAGAGCGGTCCCGCGCCCAGAAGAAGGCTGCGAATAACTTGAAAGAGTTGGCCGAAGAGACCGGCGGCAAGTATTTCTTCCCGGAATCGGCTGACGAAGTTGAAGCCCTTTGCACGCAGGTTGCCCACGACATCCGCAACCAGTACACTCTCGGCTACAAACCCTCCAACGCTAGAAGAGACGGCACTTGGCGCGCTGTCAACGTGAAGCTGAACACGACCAAGGGCGCCAAGAAGCTGGTGGCCCGAACGAAACGCGGCTACTACGCCCCGACGGAAAGCTGATGGCTTGTCTGCAGAGCTCTGCCGAGCTTCCCGCCCAAAGCACCCACTGTCCGGTTTGCGGCGACCCGGTCGCCCAAGCCAGCGAACACAGACCAGCCGGCTCCATCGCATCTCTGGAAGAAGGATCGCTCGCAGCCGAAGCGCCGCCCCGCAGCTGGCCGGCTCTGTCCTCTGAACCTCGTGAAACCCCAACTGGAGAAGCCGCCGCCGTTTCATCAGGCGCTTCCCTCAGTTCGGCACAACTGCAGTTCATCCGAAAGCTCCACCTACGCAAAGTTCGCGTCACCCATCTGATTATCGCGATCAACCTGCTGCTCTTCATTCTGCTGGAATGGAACGGAGGATCGCGCAATCCTCAGGTCCTGATTGAATTCGGCGCGCGTTTCACTCCTCTCATTCGCGACGGCCAATATTGGCGGCTGCTCACCAATACCTTCCTGCATGCTGGTTACCTGCACGTCCTGTTCAACATGTACGGCCTCTACAACCTGGGCAGCGTTCTGGAGCGGCTGTATGGCCCAACACGCTTTCTGTTTCTCTACCTCTGCTCCGGTATCGCTGGAAGCGTCGTTTCCTGGCTCGCAACCCAGTCACTTTCGGTTGGAGCTTCCGGGGCGGTTTTTGGCGTTGCCGGCGTGATGGTGGTCTATGGCTTCAAGCACAAGAAGACCATCCCTCACGAGATGGCGTCATCGTTTGGAAAGGGCGCTCTGCCTTTCATTGCGCTCAATCTCTATCTTGGGTTTTCGCATCCGCAGATCGATAATTACGCCCACATTGGCGGCTTGCTGGCTGGCATGCTGCTCAGCGCGTTAATGAACCCTGGCGACGATCCGCTTCTTCCCAGCCGGAGTCCATCACGCATCGCCGTTGGAAAGAACCTGGCCATGCAGCTGGCTTCGATTGCAGTGCTGGCTTACGGCGTCACTTTCGGTGCGCGCAACTACTGGCCCCAAAGACAACTGCATGAGGCCGAGGCGTTCTTCAAAGAAGGCACGCAGCGACTTCAAGAGGGAAAATTCGACCAGGCGGTGTCGGCACTTAGCCGAGCGATTTCCATTAATCCGCGCGATCCGCGGTTTCGCCTGAGCCTGGGCGCGGCGTACTTCAGTCTGGACAAGCCGGAAAAAGCGATTGAAGAGTACCAGCAGAGTTTGCGGGAGAAGGCGGATGCCCCTGAAACCTATGTGAACCTGGCGATTGCCTGGAAGCGGCTCGGCAAAGAAGACAAGGCCATGGACGCCTATAACCAAGCCATCCGCCTTAAGCCTGGTATGCTCCCTGCCTATCTCGAACTGGGTCTGCTCTACCTCAACGCCGGGCGCGATAGCAGCGCAGCCGAGCTTTTTGTAAACCTGCTGAAGGCGCGGCCGGGGGCCGAATCCTACCTCGTTGCCGGCCAGGCCTACTTCAACGCGGGACGCGTCGATTCGGCACTCGAGCAGTTTCGGAAAGCCGTCCAGGCCAAGCCGGACCTGGCCCAAGCCCATCTGTGGCTGGCCAGCGCTTTACTCAAGAAAAACTTGCGAGCCGAAGCGGCGGAAAGCTATCGAAAGGTGCTGCAGCTCGACAGCCATTCCACCGCAGCCCGCGCAATGCTCACCCGCATACTGGCCCAGAACAGCATAGCGCATCTGAAGAACGGAAGGTGGGACGCTGCAGAAGCTGAGATTCACGAGTTGCTGAAAGCCGACGCCAGTAGCGCCGAGGCACACCTGTTGCTGGGCACTGTCCTCGCAAACAAGCGACAGTTCGAACAGGCTGCACGAGAGTTTGAGACTTTCCTCAAGATGGCTCCCGACGCGCCCAACGCTGGCAAAGTGCGTTTGGAAATCGAGCGCCTGCGGAAAATCCAGGGATAAAGAATCCACGGCTCCTTCACTTCTTGACAGCAAACCCGTGCGCGGCGTGACAGTCCGCACAGCCAACCGAGGCTTTCGCGGCCGAGGAACGTGCCCGGCAGCTCTCCGGCAACTTCGTGTGGCAGCGCTTGCATTGAGCCAAGATCTCGAGGGGACCGAGGGCACCGTGCACTCCATGACAACTGCCGCAGTGCGGAGCCCGAGTCCTCGCCTTGGACAAGACGAGCTGGCCGTGTTTGCTCGAAGCGTACTGCTCGGCAATCGTCGTGCTGCCCTTTCCGGTATGACAGGCGCCGCACAATGCTGGAACCTCGTGTGGCGCCGCAATCTGGTCGGGTTCCGAATGCCCTTGAGAACTTCGGTGTTTGATACTGGCCCCGTGACACGTGTCGCAATCCAGCCCGTTTTTGGAATGCGCATGCGAGAGGAAGTCGGTGACTGTGTCGCTGTGGCACACCTTGCAGAAGTCGCTGGTTTTCTCGCCGGCAACGAGTGTAACCCGAAAAAGCAGGGTTAGTAGAAACAGGGTGAGTCTCTTCTTCGGTTGATCGTTGGCTTTCGACGGATTGGAGTTCATCGAAGGATCGAAGTCGACGAAAAGGAGCCCGCTAGGCGAGGGCTGCCGGCCCTAATATCCGGGCATCAGTAGCGAGGATCACCACGCCGCTTACGGTGGTCGTGTCTACAAAAGGAGAACGAAATACAAAGAGAGCGCAGTTTGGCCAGTCGCGACGAATTCCAGCCTCTTGTGGGCCCGGGTCGAAGGCCAGCGGCCTGGAGCTGGAACCTCTCTAGATGCAACTGACTCGCCCGCTGGAATGCGCCAGCAGAAGGCGCGATCGTCCTCCCACGTGACGTCGGCGCTCTGCCGGCATTCGCTTCCCTAGGCTCCGCAAGCGGGTTCTGCTAAAGTCTCGCAACACCAGCACGCAACGCCTAAAGTCCTCCTGCTGGGCGCACCAAGCTTCGGTCAATCGACGCCACATTGGGTTTGCCAGCCAGGCCCATCGATAGCACCAGCTCTGCGCTGAGCAACTCGACGACGCGCTGCACACCCACTTGGCCGAACGCTGCCAGCCCCCACACGTAGGGTCTTCCGATCAAAATGGCTTTGGCGCCGAGCGCCAGAGCCTTCAGAATATCCGTCCCTCTGCGAATACCTCCATCCATCAGAACGGGCACCTTGGCGCCAACAGCGGCCACGACCTCAGGCAAGGCTTCAATCGTAGGGAGCACCGTATCCAGCTGCCGCGCGCCATGATTGGAGACCACGATCGCATCCGCCCCATGGGCAACCGCCAGGCTGGCATCTTCGGCAGTCAAGATCCCCTTGATCACCACCGGAAGGCTGCAGGCCCCCTTCAACCAGTCGACGTACCGCCAAGTCATGTTCGGGTTGTGTGGCTGCAACATCGCCGCCACGGCTGGTGAACGGGGTTTCTGCCGGCTTACCTCGTCGCCTGGAACGCCGGTCTGCATGTATCCGTAGTCGAAGCGATTCCGGTTGTTCCGCTCACGGTTAGACTGGTACGGATTGTCGACCGTAACGCAAATCGCCGCGCATCCAGAGTCCTCAGAGCGCCGGGCATAGCTCTCTGCGGCACTCCTCGAGCTTTGCCCCGTCGTGTTCTGCCACCACAGCGGAGGACCGCCCGTGCGATCGAGCTTCTCGATCCAGGCGCCGCCCGAAACGACGTAAATCGTCTTCGTGGCTGCTGCACCTTGGGCGGCGATGCGATCGCCATCCGGGATCACCAGGTTTTTCCCACCCGTGGGAGCCAGAAGAATCGGAAAATCCATCCTCTTGCCCAGCAGTTCGACCGACGGATCGATCTTGCTCACGTCAACCATGACGCGCGGGCGCAGAAAGATTCGGTTCAGCGCCTCACGGTTTGCGCGCAACGTCACTTCGTCTTCCGCACCCCCGGCAATAAAATCGTACGCCAGCTTGTGAATCTTCTTCTGAGCTGCCTGCTCAAACTCATGCAAGTTCACCGGCCGCATGACCTCTTCGCTGTACGCCGGGGGATAAACCGTGCCCGCTTCTTGGCCTGCACCAAGGCGCGTCCCAACCAACGGCGAACCTGCGAACAATGCTAACAACTGACGCAACACCATCCGCCGGCTGGTCATAGCCTCGCCTCCCCGCAAAAACTTGGGCCATCCTGGAGCAGTGCCAGCAGTCTAGGTAAAGCACCGGGGGGTGTCAATCCAGCACACAGCCTGCAAGACTGATGAAAGGCTATAAGCGATCCAAACGGCAAGGGCAGCACCTTGGGCGACGACCATGACGCCAAAGAACAACAGCAATCGGCGCCGTCCCCCCGGCCTTCTCGCACTGTAGGCCATCGCGCAAGGCCCGGTCGGGTTCGGGAAACACGCGAAATAGCGTGAACCATTCTTATGTGACTCCCGGAAGTGTTTGTATACTCTGTCAGCGCATCGAGAGGTCGGCGGAGGTGCTCATGAGCGAGAAACGATTACGCTTGGAAGGCAAGGTTGCTTTGATCACCGGAGCGTCCCGCGGGTTGGGTCGAGCAATGGCACTTCGCTTTGCTCAAGAGGGCGCTTCCATTGCCGTCAATTACCGGCTGTGCTAGCCCTCATGGCGCTGTTGCAGGTTCTCTTTACATGGTTCTTCGTGCAAACGCAGTGCGACACCACTTTGAACCATGAGGGCGATCCCCGTTGTCTCTGGTTCTATGACGCTGGGGTTTGCACCTTTCGAATCTCACGACTACCAGGGCACGCCCTCGCAGTGAAGCACACCAGGGTCGCACGCGCGTGCGGCACTACAAGCAGGTGAGCGTCACGCGCAGGCGCTGTTCGGATTTGTAGAACTCTAGTGCCCGCACTGCTAGCGGTACAACGAGCGCGTGGGTGGCTTAGAAATGTGGAACCTCCAGGCAGGCGCGGAACGTTCAATACCCGCGGCGCCTGAGATCTCGCTCTGAAAGCCCAAAGTAGTGCCCAATCTCGTGCTCGAGGGTCTTCTGAATCTGCCGGGCAATCTCCTCGTCGTTGCGGCAAATAGATTCGATGTTTTTCTGGTACAGGTAGATCTGTGACGGTGGAGCCGCCCAGCTGAACGACTGCTGCGTTCGCGGAACGCCTCGGAACAAACCCAAAACGATTCCAGAGAACTCCGTTTGGGTCTCCTCGTCCGGGTAGTCTTCGACGATGACAGCCAGGTTTTCGATCTTATCCTTGAACCTCTTGGGCAGCCGCCCCAGTGCTTCATCGACCAACTGAGTGAACCGGATGCGTTCCATGGCCTGTTCTTTCAACCTTCGCTGAGCGCGTCGCGAAGTCCGGAGTGGCGGGTGACGCGCTTCGCGATGCAAGCTTCGATAGCCTCCCGCCGCGCCCAGATCTCGACGCGCTTCCGGGCTCGCGTCAGTGCGGTGTAGAGGAGCTCGCGAGACAGTACAGCCAGATCCTTGTCTGGCAAGATCAGCAACACGCGGTCGAACTCCGACCCTTGAGCTTTATGCACCGTCATGGCATAGACGGTCTCATGTTCGGGCAAACGGGACGGCACGATCCGTCTTAGCGCCCCGCCTTCCGTAGAAAACATCACCGCCAACGATGCACGCCCCGTCTCTCGCCTCGGCGCGTCATCCCAAGCGATTCCGATGTCACCGTTGAAGAGCTTCAGCTGGTAATCATTCCGGCTAACGAGCACCGGGCGGCCACGGTACCAGGCGCCCCGCCCGTGCCACAGCCCATGGCTTGCCAGAATCCGTTCGGCCAGGCGATTCAGTGCGACAGCGCCAAATGGTCCGTGACGTACGGCGCACAGAATTCGGCTGCGGTCGAACTGCGCGAACGCTTCTGCTGCCGAAGCCGCTTGCAGGCACTCTGAATAGGCTTCCAGCACCCATCGTTCGAGGCGGCGCTCCAGAGCGGCGGGGCTCGATATCTCTTCCCAAACGACGTCGGAAGCCGATGGTGTGCTCAACAGTCGCAGGGCCGCATCGCGGTTTCCCGCCTGGATGCTACGGCTCAATTGCCCAATGCCAGATTCCGGGCCAAACCGGTAGCTCCGCTGCAGCACCGTCATCGAATCTTGCAGCAGCCCTTCACCGTTCGAAGAAGACGCCTGAAGAGGCGGCAAAAGCAGCTGGACGCGCTGCCGAAACGGCTCAGACCAGCCGGCCGCTTCGGCGGCGGCGCAGATGTCTCCGAACGCAGCTCCCGGCTCGACGGAAGCCAGCTGGTCGCGGTCGCCCAGCAGCAGGAGCCGCGTCCCTGGGGACAGGGCATCCAGAAGTTTTGCCATCAACGGCAGATCCACCATGGACGCTTCGTCCACGACGACGATCTCAAACGGAAGAGGATTTGCCCGGCCGAATCGAAAGCGTCGCGAGCTGGGTTTCAAGCCAAGCAGACGGTGTAGCGTGGAGGCTTCCTCCGGAATGCGCGCGAGCACGTCGCTACCAGCCTCGAGACTTCCCTTGGATTGTCTGATGGCTTCTCTCAGCCGCGCGGCAGCCTTTCCCGTGGGCGCCGTCAACGCGATTCGCATCCGCTCGTGGCCCCGCTGCGCCAGCAGCAGCGCCAGTATTCTCAGCACGGTGGAGGTTTTTCCGGTTCCAGGTCCTCCGGTCACTACCGAGAACGACCGCAGGGCCGCGGTCACGGCGGCCCAACTCTGCCAGTTTGGCTCGTCGGAAACCTCCTGTGGAAACCACTTCGAAAGGCCCTGTCTGAGTGTAGCGATATCGACATCGAGCAGCGCTGCCGACGCCAATTTTTTGAGCGCCGAGGCGATACGCTGCTCGTAATGCCAGTACCGATAGAGGTAAAGACGCCCAGCCCGATCCAGCACGAGCGGCCGGTGATCGCCGGGCTCTCCAACCGTTGCCGAACGTCTCAACTCGTTCACCCATTCGGAAAAACCCGGTGCGTAGACGCGGCCCGTCTTCCCTTCCCCTTCGTCAAGCGGGCCTCCCGTAATTGTCTGCAGATCGGCGCACACATGCCCGCGTTGAGTTGCGTTGCTGGCCAGGGCGGCTGCCAGCCACAGATGCGGACTCTCCGTCCCTTCAAGCCGTAACAGGCAGTGGGCAAAATGCCGGTCGATCTCCGTGAACCGATCTAGTTGTTCGAAGGCTTCAGGAATCATGGTCTCGACGGTCGCGCGGCTTGCGCTGCTCGCTTCGGGTGGCGTTCCGCCCTTCCGCGCTTGCCGCCTGACAAGGAAGGAACGCCGGCTCTAAGCCGTTGCTCCGGGTTGCCGCCTGCGGGTTCGGTGAATCGTTCAGGCTAGCGCAAGACTCGCTCTAGCGCGCTTTTCCCGCATGCAGGCAACGGCTCAATTCCCTGATCAAGGGTTCGGGTGGCCGATCTCGAAACACACCGTAAGCGGGCCCGTGCTGCGGACCGATGCCACGCAAGAAAAGATAGTACACGCCTCCGAAGTGCGTTTGATATTCGTACTCCCGAAGCCGAAACGCCAAATAGCGGTCCAGAGCCACGACGTACAGGTGATACTGCAAGACATACAGTTCGCCCATCATCACGTCGTCAAGCGCTCTACGCCCGTAAGCTTCCGGACCCTGCCCTAGGAAGTTGGATTTCCAATCGGCCAGGTAGAAGCGGCCTTCGCGTTCGAAGACCAGGTCGATAAAACCTTTCATCGCCCCCTGGACCGGCACAAAGTCCAACAGTTCCAGGGCCTGCGGCAGGGCCTTTGGGAAGTCGATGCTGCGGTGGACCGCGAATGCGGCTCGCAGTCTTCTTGAAGTCAGCAGATCCAGCGGGAACGTGAATTCAAGTTCGTGCAAACGCCGCTCTGGAGGAAGCGAGGAAAGGCAGAAGTTCGCGGCCTCAGGATCCAAAGGAGTCGTCAGCACGTCACGAAGCATTTGCAAAACCGGTTCCTGCCAGGCGCTTTCGAAACCGAACTTCGCCAAGGTCTCTCGAACGACCGTGCGTACAGGCTCCATGGGTTCGAGCGAGAAATCGATCGCCTCGAACAGCTCATGCAGCGCTGTGCCCGCGCGACGGCCACGGGGAAAATCGACAAACGTTCGAGCGCGTGCCGGCAAGTGAGGCTCGGTCTCTTCACCGCTGCGGCTGCCAACGGAGTCCCGATCTTGGAGTTCTGTTTCTCGCGCCTTGCCCGCAACCAGCGAACTAAAACTGGCGAGGCTCCAGCCGCTGGGAATCTCTCGCGTGAGCCTTCGGCAGCTCAGTTCGGCCATCTGCTGGACTGGCGAGACATAAGCCGCCGCCGAGGGCTTCGGCATCCTCGACCAGGCAATTCCCGAATGGCCATCCCCTGCCAGTGACTGCAGGTCACGGTCGATTGCATCGCTCCGCAGTCCGTTGAAGTGCGACTTCAGCTCCTTCACCGTATTGCCGTCGAAGCCGCGAAGGAAGTGTGCGGGCGAACCTGGTGACGACCCGTCGCTCGGCGAATTCCTGTGCTTCAGCGGTTCGCCGGGAGACTTACCCTCGGAATCCAGGCCATTGCTGCGACTTCCCAACGCTCCGGCCTTTAAAGCGGGCGGAGGGTGAAGCAGGTACGCCAAAGCCGATGCCCCGGCATCGCGAATACCGCCCCACGCGACAACGCAACGATACTTGGCACGGGTCAATGCGACATAGAGCAGCCGTGCATTTTCGGCCAAGTCCTCGGCTTCGGCTAGCTCCCTGTGGGCTTCGAGCTGAGGCGAGCCAATATCCATGACCAGCGTACCCGGCTTCTCCGGGTCGTGAAACAGCACTTCATCCCGCTTCGCGCCGGTATTCCAACAGAAAGGACAGAAGACGATAGGGTATTGCAGCCCTTTGCTCTTGTGCACCGTCACAATTTGGACGGCCTGCTCGTCAGTCTCAAGCCGGATCTGATGCTCCTCAACTCTTGCAACGCTACTTTGTTGTCGTGTCTCGGCCAGCCATTTCAGCAGTTCTTCCACACCCAGCCCGTTTTCCAGCGCAGCTTGGTGCAGCAGCTCGCAGCAGTGCAACAGATTAGTGAGCCGGCGCTCGCCACCCGGCAAGCCTAACAACCTCGCGCGCACCTCTTGCCGGGCGATCAGGCAGGTGGCCATCGTCATGAATCCCTGATCGATCCACAGGTCGCGGTAGAAAGCGAAAGTCTCTAACCAGAAGTCCGAGCGCGCCTCGTCCTCAGCCAGCTCTGCCAGCTCCCCACTCGTTGCACCGAAAATCTCGGTGGCCAGAGCCGCTCGAATTCTGCCTTCATTGCCGGGCTCCGCAACCGCCGCCAAAACCCGTAGCAGGTCTAGAGCCTCGGGCGACTTGAAGACGCTCTCATCGCTATGGATCACAGAAGGCACGTTCACCCTCTGCAATGCAGTCTGCATCCGGCGGGCTTCGTCGTTGGTACGCACCAACACCGCGATGTGGTGCGCCGTCAAAGGCTTGTTTTCGACGAGTGCCTCGCCGGCGTTTCCCGCCTGCAACCACCGCACAATCTCGCTCGCGGCAGCGGCCGGGAGCTCCTCGTAAGCTTGGCTCTTGTTGATCGGTTGGTCTGGCTGCGTACGTTCCATCGCCCAAATCTTCAGAGGCTCCGGGCTCGATTCTCCTCTCCAGACAAAACCGTCGGAGCCGCTTGCGGCTCGCACCGCGCGAAACTCGATTTCGGGAAAGAGAAAAGGGTGAGGCACGTTCTGGAAGATCCGGTTCACCGCCTGCACCAACTTTTCCGTCGATCTCCAGTTCCGATCGAGGGTCAGCCGCGTTTCGATTTCTCGAGCTGCCTGCATATAGGCGAAGACATCTGCACCCCGAAAGCTATAGATCGCCTGCTTCGGATCGCCAATCAGAAACACGCCAGTCTCACCACCCGAAAACAGCTTCTGAAAAATGGCATATTGCAGCGGGTCGGTGTCTTGGAACTCGTCGACGAGCGCTGCCGCGTAGCGTTGGCCAAGCGAAGCAGCCAACCCGGAGCGCCCAGGTCCGCTGAGGACCTCATGCAGATCGAGCAGCAAGTCATCGTACGAACGAAGGTTCCGTTCCCGCTTGCGCGCACGCAGCTCGTTGCGCGCAAAGTGCACGAGCCGGGCCTTCAACGCCAGCAAAGAGCGGTCAAACAAACCCCGCAACTCCTTGCAGGTTCCGAGAAACTCTTCGCATCGGTCGAAAAAGGCATGGCGCGGAGCGGCTTGATTCCGTTTGACGCTCCTGACTAGCTTACTGGAGCAGAACTTCTCAAAACCCGCCGGAAGGTTCAACGGATCGCCAGCGGATAGATATGCCTCCAGATCTCGCAGGTCGCGTTCGATCGTTTCCAACCGGTAAATACTTCGGTTCAGGCCAACATCCCTGAAAAGAATGGCGCCCACCGCTGCTTTTGACGATTCCCAAGCCGTTCGCAGCGTCCGATGCTCTTGCCAGACAGCTTCTTCCAGCCTCGCTTGGACTTCGGCGCACGCCTTTTGACCCTCAGGAATGACTTCCAACAGAGGCCACGAAGCGCATTGTTTGACGAACTGGAGCAGCGACTCCGGCGTCAAGCCGTCCCTCCAGGCATGCCGAATGAACAACGCAGAAGCCGGGTAGAGCTCGATGCGCCAAAAATCGTCGACAATCTCCCGAAGGAAGCTTTCCTGGTTCGTGACGAAGTCCGTTTCGAACGGAGAACCGCTTTCGAACGCGTTCTCTTGCAGGACGCGCTGGCAAAAAGCATGGATCGTAAAGATAGCAGCCTCGTCGAAAGTCCGCAGCGCGTCGGCCAGGACGCGGTGCGCCTCCGTCGGGTTGGCCGTCTTTCTCAACAAGCCATCAAGGAACTCGTCTTCTCCTTTGCCGGTTGCCAGGGTATCCATGGCCTCTCGAATGCGGACTCGAATTCGCCGTTTCAGATCCTCGGTTGCCGCTTCCGTGAAAGTCACAACCAAAATCTGCCCCACGCCCAGCCTTCGTTCCAAGAGCAGGCGGACATAGAGCGAAGCAATGGCGTATGTCTTGCCCGTTCCGGCGCTGGACTCGACGAGCTTCCAGCCGTCCAGGCTGACATTGGAGAGGTCAAGAGATTTCATGGGTGGGGAACGACCCTCGTTTCCTACGATCGCAACGAAACTCTATCCGCCGACAGGCCCGGTCTTCTTCGCAAACTCGGTATCGCCACGTGAGCATTGAAGGCATTTCTTGCAAGTCTTCCGTTTGGCGTCTCATTAACCCACGGCTTCGCCCTCGGCACATCCCTGCACTGGTCCGTAATCGTTTCTTCCTCAGCCTGCTGAGTTACGACTCGATCTCTCTTTCATGCTGCAACAACGGGCCAAAGATGGCGACAGCCAGCTGCGCGAAGCGTTCGCCCAGAGGGTCTAGCTTGCCCCAATTGCGCTGGTAGTAGGGATCTTCAGCCTCACCGCGCGACTCGCGGCTGCCGTCCCAGGTTTTCCGAGCGATACTCAGCGCATCTTCGGGTTTCTTTCCACGCCGGCGGCACTCTGCAAACGAATACGAGGTCTGCGGGAAAAAAGGCAGGGGCGCCTGCAGCCCTTCCCAGTAATAGTCCAACAACGGGTGCAATACCTGCCCGGGATCGGCGAAGGGCCCGAACGTCGAACGTACATCTTTTCCAACCAACACGCTGTGGCTCGGGTAGCCGGCAATTCCCAGACTCTGCAACACCAGATGATCGATCCACAGGTCCAGCCTGTCTTTCGCCTTCACCGTTGCGCAGCGATAGCGCACCAGATGCCGCGGCCAGATCCGATCGACCCTGCCGGTCAGATGAAAGTTGGCTGCCGCTGCTTCAACATCCACGGACGCCAGAGGATCACCCTCGAGGAACGGCAAGAGGAACGCGACGAAGGACTGCACCGAAGCAACGGCATCTTCGAAAACAAGCTCGCCAGCCGCCCCGGCAGGCAGTATTCCCCGGCGCCGAATCGCTGGATAGGCGGCCAGCAGGTCTTGTCCGGCCAGTTTTCGTGCGACCAGATCCCGCTCAAGCTCGTAGGCGTCGAGCCCGCCAAGCGAGAAGGGTTCCCGTCCTTCCGCCAGTTCCTTTTCCTCCTCCAGCCGGATGCCCAGGCGTTTCCTAAGAAAGTAAGCCGTGGGATTCCGAAAAAAACGGCGCAGCTCCGCAAGATCGACATTTCGAAACTCCCCGGCCGGCTCGCCTAACGGTTGAGCGACAAACGGTGTTGCGACATTCCTCGGAGGCGACACGGTTACCGATGAGCTGGTTGCATCCAAGCTGCGGGAGTGGCCAGCGGAAGGAAGAGCACCAGGAGAACCGATCCCGAACGGTTGTGCGGGCGCGACCGCTGAGGCCGCGGCACGCTTGGCTCTGAGCGCATTCAGGTTCTCTTCCGAATAGCTGAAGAGCCCAGGTGAACCTTCGAAGTAACAGGGGCTGAAGGCCTGCAAGCGATGTCGGATGCAGACATGATCGAGGATCGAACCGCCTGGCGGAGTGAGAGAGAATCCCTGCTCAATTGTCTCGATCAACTCGCTTACGACGACCGACGGCGGGATCTCGCTGTTGTCTTTGATGCTTTGGCCGACATAGCTGACGTAAAGCCTGTGGCGGGCAGACAAAATGGCTTCGAGGAACAAGTAGCGGTCTTCCGCTCGCGAGGACGGATCGCCGGGCCTGGGGTGGCTCGCAATCAGGTCGAAGCCAGGGGGGCGCTGGGTTCGAGGAAAAGCCCGGTTGCCCAAGCCCGCCACAACGACCACTTTGAACGGAATGCAGCGCATGGGCAACATCGCACCAAAAGTCACGCCTCCCGTGAGGAAGCCTGCACCCATCTCCGCGGGCGCCAGGCGATCCGACAGCGCATAGCGCACCACGTCGAGGCCGACTGAATTCTCGAATTGGCTGTTGCGCTGCAGCTCTCCAAGGCGCTTCAGCGCAGCGCGCAACGACTGGAACTCTTGTTCGAGATCCTCATCCGGAGCCAGGAAGCGGTCCATCAGCCTCAGAAGGCAGTCGCTCCATTCAGACAGAGTCCGCTCGCGCTGCAAATCGGCCGCGGCCGCAAACAACACCCAGGCAAATTCGACAAAGCGGCCGAGAGTTTGGCCTTCGCTCCCTTCTACCTCGTCATACGGCAGCACACCAGCAAAGCAGGCATCGTCTTGCTGCGGGAGAGCGTAGCCAAGCAACAAGCGCTCGAGGCCCGCTTTCCAGCTGTTCTCTTCAAACGCCGGAACGCCATGCCGGGTGCGATCGCTGCCATCGATACCCCAACAGATGCGGGTTTCGTCCACCCAGCGTCGCAACAACTCACGATCCTCAGGCCGGATCCCGAAACGCCGCCTCACCAGCGGAATATCCAGCAGATCCATGACTGCCGGCGCTGCCAGGCGGCTGCCTTCCAGTTCCAGCAACTTCGAGAACGCGCGCGTGACCGGATTGCTGCTGAGACCCGCCCGATCGGCGATTGAGAACGGAAGGTGGCCCTGCGAAGGCCGGCCGCTGGCGAATACGGCGGAGATGTAGGGAGCGTAGGCTTCGATATCAGGAGTCATCACCAGAATATCGCCCGGCCTGAGAGCTGGGTCAGACTCGAACCAGGCAAGGATCTGGTCGTACAGAACCTCCATTTCCCGCATCGGGCTGTGGCACGAGTGAATCTGAACTGAGGTATCGGTGGTCTCGATCGTTTTGCGAAACCCATCCCGCCCTCGATGACGGAGGTTCAAGAAATCGGACTGAAGACACGCCAGCAAGGTCTCCTCGCCAGGATCTTCGTAATGGCTCCATTCCTGTCCCTCGGTGCTGTCTAACAGGACGGCGGAGAAGTCTCGGCCCCGCTTTCCAAGGGATGCCAGCAAAGGGTGGCCGGTTTCGAAGTAAGGATTGGCTGGGAACGCAAGCTGCATTTGGCGTCGTTCGCGCTGGCGCCGCTTCGCCTGTTCTTTCTCTGAAAGGATGTCGGACCAAAATTCCCGGCTGGGATTGAGCAAGAATAGATGAACATCGACAAACTCGCCGGTGGCAGCCAGAACCTCCAGGTGAAAGGAAGGCAAAGCCGACAGTCCAAACACCGAGATTCTCGCTGGGAGTCGGGATGGAACAAACGATCGGTCCTTCAGCTTGTTCAGGAACTGCCGGCGGACACCAGCCCGATGTGCGGCCGCCGACTCGTCAACCAATGCCCGCCAAAGCTGTGCCTGCCAGTGGGTCTCTTCGCCCCGCTCCCATCTCAGGATCATCTCCGGCCGATGGATGGTGTACTGGTCGAAAACATCCGCTACGCGATAGCAAAGCTGGGCCAGTTTCAAGCCGCGCTTGCCGCTTTCAGCAAAGGCTTTGAGGCTTGCAAACGCCGGTCGATCGAGATAGCCCGGCAGAAGGCGCTGGATGCGCCAGGCAAGCAGTTCAGGTGCGAACGGATTTTCCACCGGCAGCTCGCCCAGCACCGCGTCAAACAGGTCATGCATCGCGCTGTTGGGAAACGGGAAGGCCCCGTTGGCCCAGATCCCGAAACGGGCCGACAGTTGTTGCACAATCCACCGCTCCATACCTTTGCTTTGGACGATGATGATCTCCTTCTGCAGGGGAGGCAGCGGTGGTGTCGAGACGACGTGGGCCAGTTCGTCAACCAGGACTTCCGAACGATTGCTCAGGTAGATATGGAACCCAGGCATGAAGATCAATGCGCTCCAAACGAGCTCTTGAGGGAACCTCCAACGGCTTCATACCATAGCCTGGTCCCGCCGACCAGTCGCCAATGACGCTTGACGCAGTTAGCAAAAACCCCTCTCATGAGTGCCACGGTCTCATCGTGGCTTGCTGCGAGCCGGCTGTCTCAGGAGGCCCTCAAAGTCTTGTAGGTCCTTCAGTCGAGGTTGAGCCCTGGCCAACGCGCGGGTTAGTGAGCCGACTCGCGCGGCTGTTCAGGAGCCGTCACCACTCTTTCTGCAACTACTCTCCGACGTGACATTGTGCTAGTGTTCCATCTTCTCCCATCGCGAGGAACCCGAATCGAAAATTTATCGAGGTGACTATGCGCTTCCTCCGCTTTCGCGTGCTATTTGGCTGGATCCTCAGCCTCACCCTGGCCTCATCTCTGACCGCGCGCGCCCTGCCCAAAGCGCGGCCAGAGGAAGTCGGATTCTCTGCAGAACGCCTGGCCCGGCTGACGAGCACATTCGAGTCCTACGTGTCTGAAGGCAAGCTGCCAGGCTCTGTCGTGCTTGTGGCCCGGCGTGGCAAGATTGCGTATCTGCAGGCCTTTGGCAGGCGCGACCGGGAAGCGAATGCTCCGATGCCCGACAATGCCATCTTTCGGATCGCCTCGCAGACCAAAGCACTCGCCAGCGTCGGCGTCATGATGCTTCAAGAGCAGGGCAAGCTGCTTATTGCCGATCCGGTCGGCAAGTACCTCCCAGAGTTCGAAAAAACGACCGTGGCTGTCGCGCAACCGGGAGGCGGGTATGACGTCGTCGAAGCAAAGCGCCCTATCACCATTCGCGACCTGCTGACTCATACAGCGGGCATAGGGTACGGGGAAGGAGTTGCACGCGATCGCTGGCAGGCTGCGAAAATCCAAGGGTGGTACTTCGCCGACCGGGACGAACCCGTAGGGGCAACGGTGTCTCGCATGGCCGCGTTGCCGTTCGACGCCCAGCCTGGCGAACGCTTTGTCTACGGATATGCCACCGACATTCTGGGTGCGCTTGTTGAAAAGGTTAGCGGGCAATCTCTGGCCGATTTTCTGGATCAGTCGTTCTTTCATCCCCTCGCTATGGAGGATACCTGTTTCTATCTTCCTCCTTCCAAAGCGGACCGCTTGGCGGTCGTCTATTCGGCTACAAAGTCTGGCAAGCTGGAGCGAGCTGTTGATCCAGGCTTGGGTGTAGGCCAGGGCGCCTACCTCAAGGGTCCCAGAAAGAGCTTTTCCGCTGGAGCAGGGATTCTTTCGACCGCCATGGACTACGCACGATTCCTCCAGATGATGCTGAACGGCGGAGAACTGGAGGGCAAACGGCTTCTGAGTCGCAAGACCGTCGAACTGATGACCGTCGATCATCTCGTAGACAAGAAGATCAGCGATGGGGTGGGCTTCGGGCTGGGGTTTTCGGTCGTCAAAGACCTGGGAGCGCGCGGCGTGCCTGGCTCGCTGGGAGAATTCGGATGGGGGGGCGCGTACCACTCAAGCTACTGGGTCGATCCCCAGAAGCAGCTGGTCGTGGTCTACTTCACCCAGCTGATTCCAGCGGGGAACGTGGACGATCATGGCAAACTTCGCGCCTTGATCTACCAGGCCCTCGAGGACTAGTAATGATTGCCCAGATAACGAGAGAGTGCATTTCTCTGTAAGCGTTTACCCAAAAGTGGACACAATGTCTTTCCATCTCGGATTCAGAGCCGGAGTCCAAAAAGAAGCGTTGCCTGGAGTCGCTCAGCAGTCAAACGCATGAAGAAATGGAGCTTATGGTCCAGGTCGCCAGTAACCTCGATGAATTGGCAGGGGAATTGCCAATTACAAAACTGTGTTCCCTTCAGGAAGCGGCTCATTCAATCAGGAGATGAAAATGCGCATCGATCGCAGGTCTTTCCCACGGCTGGAGGAAGTTGTCGGGATCTCTGTGCGAGGCCTCGACATGTTTGGGGCACCTTTTCGGGAGCGGGCACAGGTCGTCAACGTAAGCCGGGAGGGTCTCTGCTTCCTGTTGATGAGGCCGATTTCGGCAGGTAGGAACCTCGAATTCATCTGCCGGTCTCGTGACGCATTTTCACTAGACTGGGCCGTTGGCCGCGTGGTTTGGGTCTCGGAAAGATTCGACGGCTATCAGCTGGTTGGATTGAGTGCGATGGCCGCGCAAGGCAGTAATGAAACTTTCGAGAGCGTTGCCTTCGTGGTGTAGCAAGGATTGTAGCGCGTGGGTGCCCAGGGTTTTCCGATGCGAAGTTGTTCCACGTGTGGGAAGAGAATACGCTGGTTCGCGTTCGGGGCGGAAGTCTGCTCCGAGTGCACGCAGCACTGGGAGGGATTCTTTGCGGAAGAGAACGCCATGAGCGAGGCGCCGCTCGTGCCTTCTGTCCCTCGTGACGATTCTGAGCTGGACGATCTGGATCTGGACCGGCTTCTGGCAGCCGTGCGTCTTGGCCACCGGGAAGACCTGATCGTATTCTCTCAAATCTGGGTTCCGAGGGTGTACCCATTCAGGTCGCTGGCGGTCTCAGCGCTGTTGCACGTCTTGACGATCGCCTTGCTTTATGGTTTATCGGGGATCTCATTTCAGCGACCGTTGTCGTTTACTCGAGCGGCGCTTGAGAGAAACTTTGAGATCACTTATTACCGGCCCTCAGACCTGCTTCCGCGAATCAAATCGATGAGCGACGGTTTCAAAGACCCGGCGGGGCGGAAAAAGGGAATCATCCCGCCCGTTGGAAGCACCTCGTATCATCCCAGGCAAACCATCCAGTCGTCTCCGCCCAATCCCGACAATGCTGCCCAAACGATCGTTCAGTCGCGCACGCCTGACGTTCGAATCCAACACGACGTGAAGATGCCTAACATCGTAGCTTGGAACGTTCCAGAGACCAAGGTGGAGTCCATTGAGATCGCGAGCCGTCAAGTAACTTCATTGGTCGCTGCCAAACTGAATGCTCCCACCGCCGCCATTCGTCCTCCGGATGCCGACCTCAAAAACATCGAACAGGATCTTTCGCAGTTGACGATCGCAAAAACCGATCTGGCCAACCGGGAGTCCCAATTGATGCTTCGTTCGGTGGCCTCGCCGGAATGGCAGATGGCCTCGGACGGCGGCCATTCGGGCCCGGTGATTCAGGTCGAGGGAACGGGCCTCAAATCCGAACTGGCGAACCTGCTGGTGCTTAGTGCCAATCCGGGCCTGCCCGGTCCCGGTGGAATCAAGGTTCCTCCGGGAAACAGAAGCGGTGCGTTCGCAATCTCGCCAGACGGGAACCGCGCCGGCTCGCTCGACGGACGTGACGGAGGTCTTCCAGGCGGAGGAACACCGGGTGGGGGCGGCTCTGGCACTTCGGACGGAAGCGGATTCGGCAGCGGCGGAAGCCTCGCCGAGATTCAGATTCCCGGAATCTCGGTGAAGGGCGGGACGACCGCGGAACCGCCAGGCATTCCCCCGCCCGGCAGGCGACTACGGTCGGGAGCCGAGTTCAGCGAAATGCTGACGATCGATGATCCTGGGGATTCGTACAACCCAAATTATGCACCGAATCAGCCTTTTGGTTTGGTGCTTGGTGCATAAAATTGTATGCACCAAGACTGGGCAGATACTTTTGGTCGGCGCTGAGTCGTGAAAACGGGCATTGGATGAAGCTTTTC
>VFZK01000023.1 GCA_016871215.1 Acidimicrobiia bacterium
GCTCCTCATCTCCAAACTGCTGGCGAAACTCTTTCACCGTCAAAATGCTTTTGGGTTTGGAAGTTCTTGGTTTTCTCATGCCCGGCAGACTATCGCCTTTTCTTCGCCGGAGCTGATGGATTCCTGTCATTTCTTCATTCGCAAGTCAGGCTATTTCGCCGAGTATTTCGTGCTGAGCATATTGGTGTATCGGGCTTTCCTGCGAGGACACGGGCCTCTCTGGAAATGGCGCGTGGCGGTCTGGACGCTCGGCGTCGTCTTGCTGTACTCGGTTGCCGACGAGGTGCGCCAGACGTTCGCGTCCAACCGCAGCGGCGTCTGGAGCGACAGCGTGTTGGACTTCTTCGGAGGCTCGTGCGCCGTGGGGTTGCTCTATGCCCGGCACCGCAGAAAGGCGGGGGCGAGAAGTCCTGTGGCCGTCACGGATCCCTATGCAAACTAGGCGGGTCATCGCTTGTTCGATCGCCGCATGGCTCTTCCTGGGCGCGACTGTGTTGGCGGCACAAAACCCCCGCCCACCCCAAGCTTCAGCTCCTGGCTCGCCCGTTCCAGCCGACAAACCCCTGCGAATTCTCGGTCCGTTTGTTTCTCGAGACGACCAGGACGAGTACACCAAGGTTGTCCTGAAGAACGGACTAACTCTGGTCGTCTACGAACGGAAAGACTTGCCGCTGGTTTGCATTTCCACCTACGTCAAGGCTGGCTATCTCGATGATCCCCAGCCCCAGCGAGGCATCGCTCACGTGATCGAGCACATGCTCTTCAAAGGGACCACGCGGCGGTCAGTCGGGGTGATGGCCAAGGAAACCAAAGCGCTGGGCGGGTCGCTCAACGCCGAAACGTTCTACGAATATACCCACTACTACACGATCTTGCCTTCAGAGCAGTTTCGCCAAGGGCTCGATATTCAGGCCGATGCTCTGCAAGACCCGGCTTTCGCCGAGGAGGAACTTAAGCGCGAGATCCAGGTTGTCTTGCAGGAGGCACGGCGGAAGGCAGATACGCCAGACGCCTTCGCATTGGAAAAGCTCTATGAGACTGCCTTTGAAGGCAGTCCTGTGGGCCGATGGCGCATTGGCGACGAATCGACCTTGCTGCCCCTCGGCCGCAGAGACATCGTCGAGTTCTACCGGCGCTGGTACATTCCTTCCAACATTGTGCTAGTCATCAGCGGGAACGTGGACAAACGTTCAGCGCTTGATGAAGTCGTCAAGAAGTATGGAACCATGCCGTCAGGCAAGGTCGAAGCCCGACCAGTTCCGCCTGAGCTCGTGCAGAGGAAGCTGAAGTATCGGCAGCTCACCGGTGACATCGCCGAGGCCAGGCTTTTCCTTGGATTCGCGACGCCCGCGCGTTCGGCACCGCTGTGGCACGCCAGCCAGGTTTTACGCGCCGTCCTGGCAGAAGGAGAGGCTTCAATCTTGGGTCGCGAACTTAAAGCGGAGAGGGGTTGGGTCAGTTCCATCGGGTCCGAACCACTCGAGCTGCGAAATCAGGGTTATTGGGCCCTTCGCTTTGCTCTTGACCCCTCACGTTTGGACAGTGTGCAGCTGGCGGTTTGGGCCCAATTGGAGCGACTCAAAGCGGGAGCTTTAGACGACGACAGCGTCGGGAGGGCAAAACGTCTCTTGGAGTCCAAACTCTACTTGGACCGTGAGGAACTGGTTGGCTTTGGCTTCGAACTAGCTCGTTCCGAAGCGGTCTCCAACCATCGGGAGTGGCGCGACCTGGTCAGAAAGCTCCGGGCTGTGACGCCCGAGCAAGTCATTCAAGTGGCTAAGACCCATCTGACTCTGCCCCAATGCACTGTACTCGAGTATTTGCCCAGGAGCGCGAGGCTGCGGGCCGCGACGGCAGAAAACCTCACAGCGTTTGTTGAACAACGGCTTCCCGATGCGTTGAAAGAAGCCGAACTCACGGCGGTGCTTCCCGAAAAGCCCCGGGATGACAAGAAGAGCAAGGCACCGAGACCGCTGACAGAAGTGCGGGAAACCGAGGTCAGCTCTGCTTGGGTCGAGTCGCCTCTCACCACGTATAAGCTGCTGCGCGGCCCGGAAGTCATGGTGAAAGAAAGCCGGGCTCTTCCCCTCATCTCGCTGGGGATCTTCTTCCCCGGGGGGCGGGTTTTTGAAGGCCGGAGCAACAACGGGATTACAGAACTCATGGTCCGCACGATTACCAAAGGAACGCTGAGAATGAGCCGGTCCCCCGTTGTATCTCTCTTCGAACAGAACGGCGCCAGCATCCAAACGCGAGTCGAAGCCGATTTCTTTGGATTCCTGTTGACTGGCCTCAAGTTGGGATTCGAAAAGAATCTCGATGCGTTGTTTGGAGCGATTCAGGAGCCGCAGTTCGAGGAGGTGCAGATCGAGAAAGAAAAGGCTCTGCTGGCCGCTGAAGCCACGCGACTAACCGACAGCCAACCGCTCTTCTCGCACCAGCTGTTGAAACAGGCCCTTTATGCGGAGCATCCGTACGGCTTACCTCCTTTGGGTACAACAGAATCATTGGCACGCGTCACTCGTGGAGACTTGCTTGAATGGCATTCTCAGTTCGTCCAAAAGGCGATTCCAGTGATCGCGATTTCTGGCGACACAGAAGGAAGCGAACTTGTCGCAAGACTTTCGGGCTATGTCAGCACCGTTGGCGCGGAGCCCATCGATCTCCAGATGGCGTTGCCAGTTAAGCCGCCGGGGCGGCCAACGGAAAAAACCGTTTCCCGACAGCGAGCGCAGTCGGCCACCGCAGCAGGGTTTTTAACCCCAGGCGCTTCCGAGCCGGAGACTCGTGTGCTGACAGTGTTGGCAAATCTGGTTTCGGCTCTGGGTGGGAGGTTTTTCGAGGAGATTCGGGAAAAACAGGCTCTGGCCTACACCGTCAATGCCGATTACGAGCCCGCCTCGCTCGGTGGCTATTTCATGACCTACTTCGCGACTTCTCCTGGAAGCCGCAGGCTTGCGATGGAGGCATTTCGAGAACAGATTAAAAAGCTTTTGGACGAGCCGGTGACGGCAGAGGAGCTCAAGCGGGGCCAGAGCTTCTCCAGCGGCCTTTGGAAGATGCGCCTACAGAGGCGCCAGTCCCAGGTATTCGAATTCGCTCGACTCAAAGTCGCCGGACTGAGCCTCGAGGAGATTCAGAACTACCAGGACCAATTCGATTTTGTGACACCGGCATCGATTCGCGAGGTTGCCCGGAAGTATTTCGACCTCAACCAGATTGCGATCGGTGGCATTCTGGGCAACCTGGGCAGTGAGGCCAATTGAGCAAGACAATCCCTTTCGCCCGGTTGCCAGAGGGCCCCAAGCGGTGCCGGGTGGGCCTGAGATCTTAATCAATTCTTAATCAATTATTTAGAGACACCGTCAAGGCTGAAAGCCAGCCAGTTCTGGGATCAGCGCCTCGCGTTTTCGAAGCATGGCTTAGGGCGGGCCACTGCGGTGAGAACCCGCCCTCAATGCCCATCGAATGAGGCTTTGGGGAATCGACATTGCGCAACTTCCCTGTTGGTGCAAGTCTTGCCTAACCAAACCGGCAGAAGCCTTGAAGGACGGGGGATTCCGTGGGCACTCTGTGGAAAAATCAAGCCAGATAGGCCGTTGCGCGGACCGATCACGGGAGTGTCGTTGAGCGGTTGGACACTCTTCAGTAAGCGGCGTATTTGCTGGGGCTTGTCGGGGTGGCCATTTCATGTGCAAGTCGGTAATTCCGTAAGTTTCACTGGAGGTTTCACTCTTGAAGAGCCAGTTTTCCACAGGCTTTTCCACAGATATTGTTGATAACTCCCATTGAGTGCAGAATCCGCCCGCCTGGGCCAGAGGCAGATTGCTTGCAGATACGTCATATGACGGTTTCGGCTGATTGATTCGGCTGATTGGAGTCTGGTATAGTCAGCGCGCCTTCCAGGGCAGATTGCCTGCCCCTGACCTCCAAGTATGCACACGAAGAAAGTCCTATTCTCCCTCGAGGTGACCGTCGTTTTTTTGAGTCTGACGGTCTATCTATGGCACACGATTGAAGCTACCGAGCGGCAGAAGCGCAGCCAAGCAATCAAGATTGGCGCCAATCAGCTCAAGAACGGCATCGAGGCGTTTGTTAACGAGAAGATCTCGGTCTTGATGCAAGTCAGAAATTTCTGGCTGCACAGTTCGTCTATCAAACACGGGGAGTTTCTCGGATTCTGCCGCACGATCATCAGCCAGATTCCTGGATTTCAGGCGATCGAGTTTGGCGATGTTTCGCATCGGGTCGTTTGGATCGAACCTCTTTCAGTCGAAGACATCGATGAAGCGGGTCGCGCGAGTAGCGAGCGTGCCCAGCAGCGGGCTATTCAGAAAAAGACGGTAACTGTGACACCAGTGCTCAACTTTGCCCAAGGGGGAAAGGGACTCGGCGTCATCGTCCCGATTTTTCGCTCCGGGAAGTACGAAGGGGCCGTCGTTGGGATCTTCAAGGTTGAGACGCTGTTTTCGTTGATTTTCGATTCCGTTCTCCGCCAGCAGTACAACATTGGCGTATTCGACGGAGACGCCTTGGTTTTTGGTGACGAACCGCAAGGGACGTCTTGGAAGGCCTCCTCCAGCTACGTCAAAGAAACCATGACGGTTGGCGATCAGAACTGGAGTCTGGTGCTCTGGCAAAAGGAGCCCGAGGGTAACATTACTTTCCTTGGCAGCTCCGTCTTGGCTCTCGGCTTCGCGCTTTCTTTGGTGCTCGGTTCACTGGTCTGGGTACTGTCGGCCAAGGCCGAGCAGGCGGACGTGTGCGCGACACTGCTGGAGGTCTCTCACCAGCTCGGAGCGTCGCCCGACATTAACGGAGTCTTTCGCGTGACCGGTGAAACCTGCCTGCAGATGACGAGTGTCGACCGCTGCACCATTTTCCTGTGGAACGAGTCGGACCGGCAGTTCATCCCCTCATGGATCTCCAGCGACCAACCCGAAAAAGTCCGGTTGTTTTTGGGCCTGAGGTTGAAGTACGGTGACATGGCACTGATTAACAAAATCGTGGACGAGAAGCGCAGTGTGCTGGTCAAACCTGGCAAGATGGGGCTCATCAATCCCGATCTGGTCCGGCTGCTTAATATCCGCACGGTGTTGGTGATTCCGCTCATCTCGAAAGGCAACCTGATTGGCGCAATGACTCTGGATCACGAAGGAAAACAGCGGCGGTTTTCTTCTCGCGAACAAGCCATCATGGCGGGAATCGCCGCTCAGGCGGCGATCGCGATCGAAAATGTAGGGCTTTTGACCGAAACCAGGAAACAGTCGGAACTGATCGTAAGAAAGGACAAGGAGTTAGAGTCTTTTCTCTTCATTGTCTCTCACGACTTGCGGAACCCGATCCTCGCTTTGGGCGGAATGGCTTCGCTGTTGGTGGAGGAGTGTGGAAACGAACTCAGCGAGAACGGCAAGCACTATCTGAACAGGATCCAGGCGAATCTGAATCACATGGAGCTGCTCATCAAAGATGTGCTCGAACTATCCAAGATCGGGAGGACAGAACCTCAACTAGACCTCATCGACGTGCAGGAAACCCTCGACGAGATCCTGATGAACTCTTCAGTCAAAGCGAACAAACACGTTCAGGTCTGCAATAACAACCAGGTTCGGGCGCTGCGGTACAATCGGCACGGTCTGAGACAAATCTTCTCCAACTTGATCGAAAACGCGTTGAAGTTCTCTGCTTACCAGGAATCGGGCCGGGTGGAAATCGGGTCCGACGAGGACGACAAGCAGTATCGATTCTACGTCAAGGACAATGGCGTAGGCATCGATCCGAAGGACCACCGCAGCATCTTCGATCTGTTTTACCGGATACAAGACCTGAAAACCGTCGAAGGTACGGGCGTGGGCTTGACGATCGTCCAGCGCGTCCTGGAAACGTACGGAGGCCGGATTTGGGTCGATTCGGAAAAGGGACGTGGTTCCACTTTCTTCTTTGCAATTCCCAAGTCCCTGTGACTCTGTGTCGGACCGAAGGCGGAAAGACAAGGCAGTCTGGGAGCGGCCCGGCGAAGAGAACTGCCTGAATCCCGGTTTGCCCGGCTTTCGTGCCGCATCCAGCTGGAGTGCTTCAGCAAAAAAAGGCCGCCAGGAGAGCGCAATGCCCCCAAAAGATCTAGTGCGGATTGCCCGAATCCAAGAAAGCCTCCGTCGGAACCGTTGGGACGCGTTCATCCTTTTTCATCCGGACAACATCGTGATGGCCAGCGGCATGTTGCCCGGCAGTACCCACACGGCCGCGGTCGTGACGGCGGACGGCCAGGTTCTGGTGATCGCGCCCTGGTGGCGAGCGGAATTCGTCCAGCAAGAGAGTTGGGCTGACGATGTCTGGACTTTCGACTGGTGTCGAGGATTCAATGGTGTCGAGCCGATCGGTGCCATGATCGATCGGCTGCAGCAAGGCCGCGATCGCTATGGTCTCGAGAGCGTCGGCTTCGATGCGGCGATGCACCACTACGGGCCGAACAAGCTGCCTTCAGAGTTCTTCACATACGACGAAATCAAAACAAAGTTGCCCGGCGTATTTCGGGTGGCGGCGGACGCCACCAACGCCATCAGCGAGCTCAAGGCGAGAAAGACGACTCGGGAAGTCGAGAGGCTCAGACGGACGCACCAGGTTGCCCGGGCTGGCATCGAGGCCTTCTACGGACATGCCGGCGAAGGCATCCGTGAAGTTGACTTGGCCGCTGAGGTGAATCGTGCCGTGTTGAAGTCGGTTGGGCATGGGGGTATCCGGTACACCTATTGCGACCCTCCCCAGATCACATCGGGCGCAGCCCGCACCGCCATCGCCGATACGATGTCAAATCATGCGACCGAAAAAAGACTCCGTGCCGGCGATCCCGTGATGCTGGAGCTAGGTCTGCATGCTGATGGCTACTGGGCAGACATCACTCGAACGTTTGTTGTGGGCCCGCCAACGGACCGGCAATCCCGAATGCACGAGGCCATCCTGGCTGCGCAAAATGAAGCAATAGCTGCGTACAGACCTGGCGAAAGCACAGGCGAGGCGCTTTGCCAGGTGGCTTGGGAGGTGATGCGCCGGCACGGGTTTGGGGATGGCATCACGCACCTCCTGGGACACGGGCTGGGCTTCGCCTATCACGAGGACCGGCCAATTCTCGGGCCCGGGGAAGCGGCAACCCTCCAGCCGGGCCACGTCACCTCGTTAGAACCGGGTTTGTATTTCTTCGATCGAGGCGTGGCGCTAGGTGGAATGCGCGTGGAAGATAACGTCGTTTGGGGAGAGCAAGCTGGCCAGGCGGAGATACTGTCGGACTTTCAGCGGGGGCTATCGCCGAGCGCCGATCCTTGAAGTTCCTTCAAGCGACCAAGCTCCAGGATCTCCTAAAGGTTGACGACCGACGCTTCTCGCTTTGACCGGGTCGCCTCAACCGCATCCCCGTAACCGAGACGGGCCGAGATCTGCGCTGCGGTTTCTCTCACAAGGTCCGCAAAGACGGTGAGGTTTGCCGGCGTAATGCGCTGAGTCGAGCTGGAAAGCGACAGTGACGCCACAACCGCGTTGCTGTGATTGCGAATGGGAGCTGCGATGCATCGGACTCCGTGATAGGTCTCCTCGTCGTCGATCGCGTAGCCGCGCAGCCGGACCTCTGCCAGGTGGATCTTGAATGCTGAGAAGCTCGTGATGGTCTTCTCAGTGATGGCTGGAAGGCCTTTGTCTCTGAAGATGCGGACCAAGTCGTCTTCAGGGAGAAAGGCAAGGATGCTCTTGCCACACGCGGTCGAGTGCAATGGGACTGGCTGGCCGAGTCCGCCCGTCAGATCGATGGCGCCAACCCCCTCCTCGCGATCCAAATACGCCAGCACGTCGCCAATCATCACGGCAAGCACCACGACCTCTCCGGTTTGCCGGGCCAGATCTTTCAGGAACGGTTTGGAGGTGGAAAAGAGGTCGATGTTCCTAAGCCGCTTGCTGGCCAACTCCATGACCTTCAGGCCGAGCGCGTATTTCTTGGTGACAGGCTCCTGCTCTACAAAGGTGTGCATCATCAAGGACGAGAGGGTCCGATAGACGACGCTCTTGTCGGCATCCAAGCGCCGGCTCAGCTCTGTCACTCCCAAGCCGTCCTTTTCCGCTGCAAGGATGCTGAGGATTCTCAAGCCTCTGTCCAGCGATGTGATCTTGCACTGCATCCTCTTGCTCTTGTTCACCAACATGATTTTGCTCTCCGAAACCGCCAGGGGATCGTTCGACCCAATTCCTCGCGTTCCGGCACTTGGGCAGATACCGGCTGAAAACCGGTAGACACGCTCTGTCCATGAAACGAGAGGCTGCAGACCGAAAGTAGATCAGGCCTTTCGGTTTCGTTTCATCATCCAACCGAGCTTCGGGGCTCATGCTACAACAGGATTGCGCCCATATTCAATGGCGACATGCATTCCGGGCTTGTCCGAATTCTGCCGACTTAGCGTCCCGTGATGGCCTTCCGCAGCTCGACTGTCGGGAGGAGCCGCCCAGACTTCGGCAGGGTCCTTTTTCGACACAGGGCCCCGTCAAAGTCTCGTAAGTCCTTGAGTCGAGGTCGAGCCCTTGCTAACGCGCGGGCTACTGATTTTGTCGATGCGGCTATTCAGTAAGCCCGACCGTCAGGGAAGGCTCACGACTTTGACGGGACCCTGTTTTTCGACAAGGGTCAGCTTGGAGTTTCACCCCAACTGTTATATTCTTCCACATTCCAGCGTTGCACTTCTCATCCTCGCGGCCTGGGTGGCGAAAATGGCAGACGCAACGGACTTAAAATCCGTCGGCCCGAAAGGGCCATGCGGGTTCGATTCCCGCCCCAGGCACCAGGCGGGTCAGGCGGTTGGATTGCGGCTCAGCTCGGTGCCTGCACCTGGCGGAACTCGAGTAGATGCCGCCGAAAGAAACCTCGACTTCTCAGAATCAAGGTCATGCCCTTGGCTGGCGTGGAGCGGACAGAGTTGTCACGCCGCCTGCTCTTTCCTAGAAAGGAGCGATCGTGAGACGAAACTTTCTCGCAGTCGTTCTTGCTCTCGTAGCAAGTCACCAGCTCGGCTTTTCTCAGGCCCACCGTGCTACCCTGCGGGGACGGGTGTTCGACCCCAAGCAGCTGCCCGTCGCCGGTGCGCAAGTGCGGTTATTGAATCAGGCGACCAACGAGGTCCGCTCGGCGACTACTGGAACCGATGGCGGTTTTGTGTTCACCTTCCTGGCGCCCGGAAGCTACCGGCTTGAAGTCGAGCATGCGGGGCATCAAACGCACTCGGAGAACCTCGCGCTGTTCGTGAACCAGGAGCTGCGGTCCAGCGTGACGCTCGAGTTGGAAACGTTGAAACAGCCGGAAGTCCTCGTCGACGCGTTGTTGACCCCGCTGCGCAGAGACTCGGCCTCAATCGGAACGGTAATCGAGAACAGGCAGATCGTGAACCTGCCGCTCGATGGCCGAAATTTTCTGGAGTTGAGTTTGCTGGTGCCGGGCGCCGTCCCGCCGGCTCCAGGCTCGGCTGGCTCAGTGCGCGGCGATTTCGCGCTGAACGTGAATGGGACCCGTGAAGATGCGAACACGTTCCTGCTAGATGGGGCTTACAACGTCGATCCCAAGCTGAATACCTTTGGCGTGAAACCCCCGGTCGACGCCATCCAGGAATTCGAGGTTCTGACGAGCACGCACGACGCAGCCTTTGGGCGCAACGGTGGTGGCCAGGTGAACGTGATTCTGAAGTCGGGAACCAACCGTTTTCACGGCACGGTGTACGAGTTCTTCCGCAACGGGGCGCTGGATGCCCGCAACTACTTTGCGCCGCCAGACGAGCCGAAACCGAAATACCAGCGCAACCAGTACGGGTTTTCGCTCGGTGGCCCCATCGTTCGGGACAAGACATTCTTCTTCGCCGACTACGAAGGAACCCGAGCACGCGAAGGAATCACCCGCATTGCGAGTGTACCCACCCTGCTCGAGCGGGCCGGGGATTTCTCCAGGAGCGCCTTTGCGCACCCCAGAGACCCATTTACTCAGCAGCCATTTCCTGAAGCTAGAATCCCGATCGAGCGCCAACACACGATCGGCCGGGCCATTGCAGCGCTGTACCCTGTGCCGAACCGGCCGGCTCCATTCCAGAACTTCGTCTCCTCTCCCACCTTGCGCGACCGTGCAGATCAATTCGACGCTCGCATCGATCATCGTCTGAGCCAACGTTCGCAACTGGCCATTCGCTATAGCTTTGGAGATCGATTTCTGTACGATCCATTTTCACCTGGTTTCTCGACGGTTCCGGGCTTCGGTACGAACATTCCCAGGCGCAACCAGAACGTAACCGTCAGCGAGACACACACCTTGTCGGGCTCGTTGATTCACGAAGCACGCTTCGCCTACGGGCGCGTTGCCAGCGGCGCAATTCAAGAGAATCAGAAGAGCAGCCTCAATCGGGCGGTCGGTTTGCCTGAGCTGTCTCCGAATCCGCGTGACTTTGGACTCAGCTATATCACCGTGACTGGCTATTCACCGCTCGGAGATGAGTACAACAACCCGCAATTCAGTGCGACGAACAGTTTCCAGTTTTTGGATCAGGCGACCTATGCCCGCGGCAGGCACGTCGTGAAGTTCGGTGGTGATGTGCGCAGCATTCAGCAAAATGCGTTTCGCGATGTGCAATCTCGCGGATTCCTCACGTTTGCCAGTCCGGCCCCCATTGTGATCACAGGGAACGCACTGGCGGACGTGCTGCTCGGGTTTCCCTATTTGACGGGAGGCGCGCGCATCGACAATCACCAACATCTGCGCACCGAGACCTTTAACTTCTTTGCGCAGGACAGCTTGCGAATCCATCCGAAACTCACGGTCTCTGCGGGCCTTCGCTACGAGTTCAACTCCCCGCCGGTCGATGCTGAAGATCGCGCAAACCTCTACGATGCCGGACGCCGGTCGCTTGTGCGCGTGGGTACCGAGGGCATGCCGCGTAGTGGCTATCACTCCGATCGGAACAACGTGGCCCCGCGTTTCGGCTTGGCCTGGACTCCGGGCTGCGCGGAGCAGACGGTGGTGCGAGCAGGCTACGGCGTCTACTACGACCAGTCGGCGTTGGCGCCTGGAGAAGGGCTGTACTTCAACGCGCCCTATTATGACTTGAGCTTCTATTTTTCGTTGCCAGGGCTGCCGCTCACACTAAGCAACCCATTTCCTAGCTTCTTCCCGTTCGCTTTGCCAGATTCCGCTCAAGCCTTCGATCGGCATCTTCGGACAGCCTATGTGCAACATTGGAATTTCAACCTGCAACAGCAGTTTGGCAAAGCGCGGGTCGTGGAACTTGGTTATGTCGGGTCGAAGGGCACAAAACTCATTGCCGGGCGCGACATCAACCAGCCTCGGCCAAGCCCGCAGCCCTTCAACCCACGGCCCGTGCCGCAGTTCGACGACATCAACCAGGTCGAGTCGCGCGCCAGTTCCAGCTACCACAGCCTGCAGGCGCGACTGCAGCAGCGGCTGGATTTTGGACTGAGTCTGCTCGCGTCCTATACCTGGTCTCAGTCTGTCGACGATGCTTCGGGCTTTTTCTCGAGTGCTGGCGACGCGAACTACCCGCAAGACAGCTACAATCTCAAGGCTGAGCGCGGCCGCTCGAATTTCGACGTTCGAAACCGGCTGTCCTTCAGCTACTCGTACGACCTTCCCGTGGGGCGGGGTCACACTTTCTTGGGAGATCGTGGTTGGATTTCGTCTTTCTTGTCGGGCTGGCAAACCCACGGAATCGTCACGATGCAGACAGGGAGGCCGTTTACCGTGGCGCTGCTGCGGGAGATCGATCAGAGCAACACGGGCCGCGCCAACCTGGGATTCGGCGCCAACGACCGTCCGAACCTTATCTCCAATGCGAAGCTCGACCGCAGGACGCCAGAACGGTGGTTCGATCCCTCAGCTTTCGCCTTCCCAACCTTTGGCAGCTTCGGAAACTCTGGAAGGAATATCCTGGATGGGCCGGGGCTGCAAAACGTCAACGTCTCGCTGGTAAAGCAGGCCGTGTTGAGCGAGGGAAAGACCCTGCAGTTTCGCGCTGAGTTCTTCAACTTTTTCAATCGTCCGAACTTCGACCTGCCCGATATTTTTGTGGGGTCGCCCACCTTGGGACGGATTTCCTCCGCCCAAAGCCCGCGCCACATTCAATTTGGACTGAAATTCATCTTCTAAGGCGTTTCTCACCAGCCCAGACTGCCGAATACGGAGTGAGGGTGCTTCCTTCATTCCACTCCAGCGCGGGAAGAGCCGGAATCCGGGAACCGACAGCAAACCGCCGCAGGCAAGTAGCGCGTTCCTTGTCAGGCTTGCCAGGGGCCGAATGTCACACAAGCCGCCCTGTGCGGCGCCCTCAGGCCTCATGGCGTGATCTTGAAGCACGCCATCTCTGTCATGTTTCTCACGAGCAATAGCCCATTGGCCAGGGCGGGGTGGTTCCAGGTCTTACCTTGGATCGCTGGGAAGCGCGACACCTCTACATGGCTGTCCGACGTCGCTTTCACAGACACAAGCTCTCCCGATTCCGTCAGAACAATGAGATGGCCGCTTGCCAGCAGAACCTGGCCATAGCCATAGCGGCCCCCCTTCCACTTGCGTTCACCGGTAGCAGCGTTCACACAGGACAGAATCCCTTCGTCTAGCCCATAGATGTGTCCATCTTGGTAGACGGAACTGTTGAACTTGTTCTTCATGTTCACGTTTTGCCACAACAGCTTGACCGACAGGCCATCGCCTGAACGAGCTACCTCGGCAAGCGCGGCGCCGTGTCCGTAACCTGCAGAGATGAACACCTGGTTGTCTCCAATCACGAGCGGCTGGGCGCTGTTGACGTCGTAGCTCGTCACCCAGGGAAACTCCCAGAGAACCCTGCCATCGTCCGTTGACAGCCCAGCGACGCGCTGTGCACTAATCATCAGGATCTGCCTGCGTCCTGCCAGCGTAACCAGCATCGGGGATGTGTAGGCCTGCCTGTCGTCGAGTGCCTGCCAGACAGGCGTGCCTGTGTTCTTGTTGTAGGCCACCACAGACTTCCCGGGCCTGCCTCCGGGGAGCAATATCACGTTGTCGTCCACGATCAGAGGCGCGGCAGACATGCCCCACTGCAAGTTCTCGGCTTGAGCGTCTCTCAGGATGTTGCGGTTCCACAGAAGCTTTCCGCTTCGTGCGTCCAGGCATCGCAATTCGCCGACGGCGCCCAGCGCATAGACAAGGCCCTGATGCCAGGTTGGCGTTGCTCTGGGACCGTCACCACCCAGGGATTCTCGAAAGTCCGCTTCCCACCCATCGGTCCAGAGCTCACGGCCCGTCTCGAGATCATAGGCCGCCACGACTTCTCGATTACGACGTTGCTCAATGGTAAAAGCGCGTCCAGCCGCGACGACAAATGAAGCGTAACCGCCCCCGATCGGCTGTTTCCAAAGCTGAGGAAGTCCCTGGGCAGGCCAGCGGGTGAGAATTCCCATCTCTTTGTAGTTGCCGTCGCGTTTCGGACCTCGGAAATCGGTCCAGTAGGCGCTGGTGCTTTTGGCAGGCTCCGCCTTCGGCATTGTTCCTGGGCTGGCAGGCTGGCTGGGTCTGCTCTCGAGCAACTTGGCCGGTTCATCCACGCTGGCCGGTGCGGCCATACGAATGTCATCGGCGACTGGCTGGCTAAGGGGCAGCTGGGCGTGCCGGGCACGATTGCGCTCCAGTTCAGCGTAATTAACTTCACTGCTTTTCTGAAAGGTAAGGATCGGCATCATACCGCTGCCATCGCGTTCGATACGCAACCCGGCGAACCGGTGCAGATAGAAGATCGCAAGTATGGAGACATAAATGGAGTTCAGGATTCGCCGGGACAGTCGTGTGGAAGGGCGCAACCAGATCAGAACGAAACCAAGTGGAGGGAAAAGGATGGACAAGATCACGATCGTCTTCCAGGAATAAAGCCAGTGGCTGGCAGGCATGGGCAAGCTCCTTGGTGCGAAGTCGGCATTCCAAAGTATATACTGCCGCCGGTCCCGAGAACCTTGGATAATCGCCGCCGCTGAGATTCCTGGGAACGCAATGCCACACATCTTGGCGTGGCCCCCACGACGGGCCGAACGCGACTCAAGCGGTGTTCCCTTGGCTGGTTGGTGTGGTTCGTCGCTTTTCGGCAGGCACAGGCCTGCTGGACGCGGTTTGAGGTGGCGGGTTATCGTTTTTCGGCATGCCTGGCGGCGTCGCATAGCGAGGCTCGGCAGCGAAGGTGAAAAGGACTCTGGAGCATCTGAAGCATGCAACAGACAGATCAGGCAACCACTCGGCACGAGGCAACTTTGGGAAGGGTGACGCAATCTTTGAAGCGGCTGGGCACGGGCAGTGGTGCCATCGCGGCGTTCTCGTTGATCATGATCGCCGGCAGTGTGCTTTCACCGTATTTTCTGACACAACGAAACCTGACTAATGTGCTTCTGCAAGCGTCGATGCTGGGGGTGGTCGCGCTTGGCACAACCTTCGTTATTCTCACGGGAGGAGTCGACTTGTCAGCCGGCATGGTGTTAGGCCTCTGCAGTGTGGTTGCTGCGATGCTGTTCGACGGTGGCCAAGGTTATCCTCTGCCGGTGGTTCTTCTGCTGACCTTGGCGCTGGGAGCAGCGATCGGGTCGGCAAGTGCAGCGATCATCGTCTGGCGGCAGGTCGCTCCGTTCATTGTTACGCTGGCCGTCATGGGCGTGGCCAGTGGGGCGGCTTTGACAATTTCGGGTGGAAGTCCCATCGGTGGCATTGGTGGCGCCTACGCATTCCTTGGGGCAGGTCGCATTGGCCCCGTTCCCGTGCCTGTCATTGCGATGCTGGTGAGCTACTTTTTTGGCGGGCTCCTGCTACGGTTCACCGTTTATGGCCGGGCGGTGTACGCGATCGGCGGTAACGAGGAGGCAGCCTGGTTGTCGGGCATTGGCATCCGGCGTGTCAAGGTCATCACTTACGCAATCAGTGGCCTCTCGGCTGCGTTGGGTGCCATCATTTTCAGCGCCCGCGTCACCGTAGGGGATCCGTGGGCAGGACGAGGCGTCGAACTCGACGCGATTGCGGCGGCTGTGTTGGGTGGCACGAAGCTGTCAGGCGGCGTGGGAACGCTTTGGGGCACTTTGCTCGGAGTCTTCGTGATATGCATGACCAATAACTTGCTGAACCTTCTGAATGTCTCTCCCTACTCGCAAGGTATGGCCAAGGGGTTGATTGTTCTGTCTGCGGTCATACTTTACAAGCAGCAGAAAGACTAGCCTTGCGGAGTGATGATCCTGGTGGCGACAGCAGGGAAGTTCGGTGAGACTGTGGTGGCGGCGCGCTTCATGGCTCTCGACTGGCGTCGGGCGATGGCCCTGGGCTCCTTGATGAATACGCGCAGCGTCATAGAGTTGATTGTCCTGAATATTGGATTCGACTTGCACGTCATCTCACCAACGCTGTTTGCCATGATGGTGTTGATGGCGTTGGCGGCCGCGGTCATAACGCCGCCAGTGTTGCGTTGGGTGCTGCCAGAGCCAACGCCACAGTGACTTTTCAGGCAGGGCGTGTGGCCCATTGGGAAAACCATGGTAATCTGCAGCTGGAGCCGGGTTCCTGGGACTCGAGAAGCAAGTCGTAGCGTTTCGATCGTGGAGAGAGGCAGCCAGCAGTTCGGGGCGTGACGGTATGGGTTCTGATGTCACACAGCTGACCGAGGCCAGTACACAGGCGGGCAACTACTTTGTCTCGAACTATCCGCCCTACTCCTTTTGGAAAGAGGAAGGCGTGGGCGAGGCTTTTCAGGCCCTGGGTCGCGAGCCTGATCCGTGCACACCGCTTGGAGTTTATTTACACATTCCCTTCTGCCGAAAGCGCTGCCGCTTTTGCTACTTCAAGGTGTATACCGAAAAAGATGCGCACGAGATCGAAGCCTATCTCAATGCCGCCGTCCGCGAGCTTGAGCTCTATGCGGCAGAGCGTTTTGTGGGTGAGCGCAAGCCCGCGTTCATCTACTTCGGTGGAGGTACGCCGTCGTACATTTCTTCGCGCCAGCTGTCGACATTGGTTCGCCGGATGAAGGAGCTTCTGACCTGGGATGCGGCACAGGAGGTCACTTTCGAGTGCGAGCCTGGGACCTTGACCGAATCCAAGCTGGCCGTGATTCGAGAACTCGGTGTGACACGACTGAGCCTCGGCATCGAGAATTTCGACGACCAGATTCTAGAGATCAATGGGAGAGCCCATGGCTCTAAGGAAATCGATCGGGCGTACCACTTCGCACGGGCGGCCGGATTCCCGCAGATCAATATCGACCTCATTGCCGGCATGGTGGGCGAGACTTCGGCGAACTGGGCAGAGTGTGTGCGGAAAACGCTAGCGCTTGCTCCGGACAGCGTCACCATCTATCAGATGGAGATTCCCTTCAACACGACACTGTTCAAGGAAATGAAAGCGGATGGTGCGACGGTAGCGCCTGTGGCCGGCTGGGACATGAAGCGCCAGTGGGTGCAGGAAGCGTTTGCCGAACTGGAGAAGGCGGGCTATCAGGTGGGAAGTGCCTATACCGCGGTCCGAAGCCCGTCGAAGACCCGTTTCCTTTATCGAGACCTATTGTGGAGTGGTGCGGACCTTGTGGGGCTGGGCGTGGCTTCGTTCTCCCACGTCGGGGGCACTCACTTTCAGAACCAACATGACTGGGCGCCTTATCTGAAGGCATTGGAAGAAGGCCAGCTGCCGGTCTATCGCGCTCTCACGCCCTCGCACGAAGAGCGGATGATTCGAGAGTTTATCCTGCAGCTAAAGCTCGGACGCGTCAGTTTCGAGTACTTTCGGACGAAGTTCGGTATCGATCCGCGGGAGCGCTTTGCTTCGCGCCTGGAGAAACTGCGCAGCCAGGGACTCCTTGACTTCACCAATGGCAGTTTGCAGTTGACCCGTGAAGCGCTTCTGCGGGTCGACCGCCTTCTGCTCGACTTCTTTCTTCCACAACATCGTAGCGCGCGCTATGCGTAAGAGACGGCAATCGCGGGAAATGGGTGGCCGAGATCTACTGGTCTGGAGACCTTGTGCACAGCCGTGCCTTACCTTTCGCGGTGTCGAGGCTCCATGACCGAGTTTCAACACCTGCTCGATCCTTTGGAGTCGTTTTATCGTGCCGCTGGGATGGCTCTGCCGAAGGCTGTCAAGGTCGAGAGTCCAAAGATCCCGGAACCCTATCGGGGCCTGCTGGCACACCAGAACGACATGACACCAACGCTGGAGGCGGCCTACGGCCAGCGCATCCACCTTCGTGTCCTGGCTGCAGAACAGTCCGCCGGCGTGATGCTTCGCCAGGTGTCGTTGGTTCTTGATCTGAGCGAACAGCCCGTCGAGTTCGGCGCCATTCGGATTCAGCTCGCAAACCTATTGCCAGAAGCACGCGGAGAGATTCTCGAAGGAAAACTGCCTCTCGGCAGGGTGCTCCAGGACTTTGACATCCAACACAGCAGCCAGCCATCGGCTTATTTTGCGGTGAAGCCCGATGTGCTCATTGGCGCGGCGCTTCAGATCGATGGCTATCCACTCTTGTACGGTCGCCGCAATCGGTTGCTGCTGCCTTCCAGCGCAGTCCTTGCGGAGGTGGTCGAGATTCTGGGGCCTTATGATCGCGCCTCAAGATAAGCCCAGGAATGTGGAGATTCTATGGCCTACGAATTCAAACTGACTCGCCAGGTTGATTTCGCCGAAACGGACACGGCGGGTATTATGCATTTCTCGAACTTTTTCCGGTTCATGGAAGCGGCTGAAACCGCGTTCTTCCGTTCGCTTGGGCAGTCGATCTATCCACGCGACCACGAAACCGTAGGGTGGCCAAGGGTTCACGCCGACTGCGATTTCCGACACCCGCTGCGTTTTGAAGATCGCGTTGAAATTCACTTGCTCGTTCGTGCCAAAGGGGAGAAATCCCTGGCGTATACGTTTATTTTCCGCAAGCTAGACCACATGAGCCGCAAGGAGGTCGCACGAGGAAACGTGGTGACGGCGTGCGTGTCGCGCGACAAATTCACCGGCAAGATGACGGCGGTGCCCATACCGTTCGAGATCGCAGGCTTGATCGAAACCGCGCCGGATCACCTCTTTGCCTCACCGGGAGACTAGGCTCAGAAGCGGCGGAAGACCGCAACAATGCACGGCGTAGCTTCAGGCGGTTACGCCTTGGCGCGGCTAACTCACGCGCGGGAGCGCTAAAAAAGGAGTCCTGTTTTGCCGTTTCAGATCGAGTCATGATTGCTTCCCGGCTCAACTCACGCGAAACCCTCCAAAGGCAGCAGCAGGCCAGGCTGCGTGCCTTGCTCGAAACGCTTTCGGGCAACCGGTTCTACTCGGCCCGGCTTGCAACCGCCGGTGTCGGTTCCGACTTGCCTCTGGCGGAGCTGCACCGGATCCCTTTCACTTTGAAACAGGAGATCATCGACGACCAACGCAGCCATTCCCCATACGGGACAAACCTCAGCTATCCGCTGGAACGCTATACACGCTTTTGCCAGACGAGCGGGACCAGCGGATTTCCCCTGCGTTGGCTCGATACCACAGAGAGCTGGAACTGGATGCTGAATTGCTGGGCTCAAGTTTTCAGTACGGCGCAGATTGGCCGGCACGACAGACTGTTTTTTGCGTTTTCATTTGCCCCTTTCCTTGGATTCTGGACGGCTTTTGAAGCGGCGGCACGGCTCGGCGCTCTCTCAATTCCAGGGGGTGGCCTCAGCAGCGCTTCGCGGCTCAACATCATGCGAGAGAACGCCGTCACGGCGATCTGCTGCACACCCACGTACGCTTTGCATCTGGCCGAAGTTGCCAGTGAGGAAGGATTCGACCTTTCTGCGACCAAAGTTTCGAAGATCGTCGTCGCGGGAGAACCAGGCGGAAGCATTCCGGCCGTTAGGACGAGGATCGAGATGTCTTGGAATGGCGCTCGAGTTCTCGATCATCACGGCATGACAGAGACAGGCCCGGTGAGCTATCCATGCCCAGCCTTGCCGGATGTGCTTCACGTGCTGGAGTCGGACTTCATTGCTGAGGTGATCGATCCTAGAACCGGCGAACCAACTCCACCCGGCCAGACGGGCGAGCTCGTCTTGACCAATTTGGGTCGCTGGGGATCGCCTGCTTTGCGCTACAGAACCTCCGACTTGGTGAAGCAGGCCGGACCTGGACGCTGCTCGTGCGGCAGCTACGAGATGGCGTTACACGGCGGCATTCTCGGTCGAACCGACGACATGGTTTCGGTACGAGGAGTCAACCTCTACCCAGCTGCAGTTGACGAGATTGTAAGGAATTGCCCGGACGTGGGAGAATACCGCGTGCTTGTCGAGAAACGACGCGAGCTGGCCGAGGTTGCGATCGAGGTGGAGCCCGGCGCAGAGTGTCGAGATTCTTCTGGCCTCGCCGAACAGGTCAAGAGAAGGTTGGGAACTGCGTTTACCCTGCGCATCCCGGTTTCTGTAGTACCCGCTGGCAGCCTGCCGCGTTTTGAGATGAAAGCGAAACGCTGGGTACAACGATAAGGAGTTGCCTAACTATGTCGCGTTCTGGAAACGGAAACGAAACCGATGTGGTGGTTATTGGAGGCGGCCCGGCTGGGTCGACGGCCTCAGCTCTTATCGCACAACAAAGCTTTCGAGTTCAGCTTTTCGAACGTGAACGTTTCCCACGCTTTCACATCGGCGAATCGCTCATCCCGGAAACCTATTGGGTGCTGAAACGGTTGGGAATGCTCGAAAAACTGAGAAACAGCCATTTCGTGAAGAAGCACAGTGTGCAATTCGTCAGTTCTAATGGCAGACAGTCGGCTCCCTTTTACTTCTGGGACAACAAACCGCACGAGTGCTCTCAAACCTGGCAGGTGGTCCGCAGTGAGTTTGACCAGATGATGCTGGAGAACGCTCGCGAGTGCGGCGTCGAGGCCCATGAGGGAGTGCGGGTACGAGAAGTCGTCTTTGAAAATGGCCGTGCCGTTGGGGTGAGGACACATCACGCGGACGATTCTCAGCGGGAAATCCGCGCCCAGGTCGTCGTCGACGCCAGCGGCCAAAGCGGGCTGCTCATGCACAAGCTGGGGTTGCGTGTGTGGGACCCGATCTTGAACAAGGGAGCCGTCTGGACCTACTGGCAAGGCGCCTACCGCGACATGGGCAGGGACGAAGGAGCAACCCTGGTGCTGCAGACCGGGAACAAAAAGGGATGGTTCTGGTACATCCCGCTGCATGACGACCGGGTGAGCGTCGGTGTTGTCGGACCGTTTGACTATCTCTTCAAGCGATCGGGTAGTCACGAACAGACCTACCACGAAGAAGTGGCCAATTGCCCGGCCGTCGCTCAGCGTGTTTCGCAGGCGAAGCGAGTGACGGGCTATTTCGCTACCAAAGATTACTCGTATCGATCCACACAGGTTGCTGGGGACGGCTGGGTCCTTGTCGGGGACGCTTTCGGTTTTCTCGACCCGCTCTATTCTTCGGGGGTACTTTTGGCCCTGAAGTCTGGACAACTGGCCGCAGACTCGATCGTAGACGGGCTTCGGCAAGGAAATCTGACCGGATCGCAGCTCGGCCGGTGGGGCCCTGTATTCAACAACGGCGTTGACCGAATGCGGCGGCTGGTCTGCGAATACTACGATGGCTTCAGCTTCGGCCAGTTTGTGAAGAAGTATCCTGACCTGAAGGGCACTGTGACCGACTTGCTGATCGGTGATTTGTTTGAAGATCGGGTGGACCGCGTCTGGGGGCCAATGGAATCTCTTTATCAAGAAGGGAAGCTGCAGCCTCGGCGCTGGGATTCGGGGACACCACCCGAAGTTGCTGCCAACAAGCTGAACGAGTTGACACTGCCCGAGGGCTACCGGCCGTAGCCGCCACACCGAAGAGCCGATTAACCCTATACGCGTTCCCCACTCCGGCAAGCGTCGTTCCTGGTTTCCTATCGCGCTGGCACCGGTTCGGTTCCTCGCCGGGAAGATTCGTGAGTGCGGACTCTTTCTGTTCTCTCCTCGAGCATCAGGTAAACGATTGGAATGACAACCAACGTGATGAGCGTGGAAGTCACGAGACCCCCGATAATGACTCTCGCTAGCGGCGCTTGTAGCTCGCCTCCTTCTCCGATTCCCAAAGACATGGGAATCAGTCCGAGCACCGTCGTGATCGTGGTCATGAGAATGGGGCGTAATCGGCGCGTGCAGCCAGTGACGACTGCGTCATGCACGGCATAGCCTGTCTGGCGCCGTAGCTGATTCATACAATCGATGAGGATGATGGCGTTATTCACGACGACGCCCGCCAGAACGATCACTCCCAAAAACCCCTGCATGTTGAAAGTCGTGTGGGTGAGCACAAGAATGCCCACTACACCAATCGCGGCCAGCGGAATTGAGAAGAGGATGATGAACGGATCTCGCAAGGATTCGAACTGGGACGCCATGACCATGTAGACCAGGATCAGGGCCAAAATCGCGGCAAAGGTCAGCTCTCGAAAGTTTTCTTGCTGTTCCTCGTACTCGCCTCCGTACTTGAATTCGTAACCCGCAGGACGTGAGATCTGCCGCAGGGCAGCATCCAGCTCTGTCATCACGCTACCCAAATCGCGGTCTGCGAGTGTTCCGGAAACAGTAATGATGCGCTCTTGGTCGGCGCGGTCGATGGACACGGGTCCTTCCTGACGACGCATGCGCACAACAGTTTCCGCGGGAATTGTCTCACCGGCAACGATGGTCAGAGGGATTTTGCCCACCTGTGATAGCTTGAGACGATCCCGCTCCTGGAGGCGAACCAGAATGTTGAACTCGTCGCCCTGCTGGCGATACATGGACGTGCGCCGGCCCCCAACCGCTGTCTCCAACGCATCCGCAATATCAGAGACGTTCAAACCCATAGTCGAAGCTTTGATTCGATCGACCGAAACCAGCATTTCTGGCATGCCAGGCTGACGGCTCACTTGAACGTCGGGCACGCCTGGGATGGCAGCCATGGCACTTCGCACCTGGTTGGCGAGATCTTCAAGCACGTCGAACTCGTGTCCGCGGACCTCCACTTGAAGCCGATCGCCACCGCCAGAACGGCTGCCGCGGCGGATCATTCCTCCTGAGACTCTGGTCCGGACGATGACTCCTGGCTGATTGGCCAACAGAAGCCGCAGCTCGTTGGCGATTTGCTGTGCCGAACGGGTTCGGTGACGTTGGTCCACAAGACGAATTCGAAGCTCCCCAAGGTGCTGTCCGGAGGAACGACTGAAGCCGCCTCCGCCAGACTCGACCATGAGGTTCTCCACTTCCGGCACATTCTGGTTCACGATACGGGACAACCGCTGCATGTGTGCGTCTGTCACTTCAACGCGGGTTCCGGGCTCCATTTCAACAGTGACGCGCACCTCGCCTTCATCGGTTTCAGGCTGCAGCTCAACACCAATCAGGGAAGCAAGTCGGACGGAGCCGGCCAGGAGCAAAATGGCGGCAGTCAATACGACGGGCCGATGCTTCAAGGACCACTGCAGGACTGATCCGTAGCTTTGCGTGAGGCGAACCTGGCCGGTTCCAACCCACGTGTAGATCGCGCCGAAAAACCTAGAACGACCGTTCGACGAGTCAGCATTTCTTAGGAATCTTGTACAGAGCATCGGAATAAGTGTTAGTGCCACCAGCAACGAACACAGCAGAGAAAACGCCACGACGTAGGCAAGCTGCTGGAAGGTGACTGCTGAGCTGCCTCGCATGAAAAGTACGGGAACGAACACCACGACGGTAGTCAAGGTCGAGGCAGTGATGGCAAGGCCGACCTGCTTACTTCCTTTCAACGCTGCGTCTTTTGGACGTTCACCCGCTTCGCGCAGGCGAAAGATGTTTTCCAGCACCACGATAGCATTGTCCACAAGCATTCCAACTCCCAACGCTAAGCCCCCAAAGGAAACCGTGTTGAGCGTGAACCCGGCCAGGTACATGAGGATAAACGTGGAGATGACGGAGATCGGAATTGCCACCCCGATGATCAGCATGCTGGAAAAGCTGCGCAGAAACAGCAGCAGGATGAGGATGGCCAACGCTCCGCCTTGTATCGTAGCGTCTTTCAAATTGTTGACGGCGGCCCTGATATACTGCGCGGAGTCTCCCGTCGAAGTGATCCGTACATTCGGATAATCCTTGTGGATTCGATCGATTTCCTTCCACACCGCATTGGACACTTCAACCGTGTTGGAGCCTGATTGCTTGTTGACAAACAGGCGCACAGCCGGAGAACTGTTCACACTGACCATCTGTCTTACTTCTTCGTGAGAATCTTCAACCGTGGCGATGTCACGGAGATAGACAGGAACGGTGTCTCGTGTCGTTACGACGAGATTTCGAATCTGGTCCAGATTCTGAAACACGCCTTGGGTGCGCAACAAGACATCGAAACGTCCTTCCGCGACCGGGCCGACCGGGCGGTTCAGGTTCTCCTGGGTCACCATACGAACCACCTGGGCAACCGAAAGCCTCAGAGATCTGAGTTTTTCGAGATTGACATCTACGTGGATTTCACGGCGTAGACCGCCGCGAATAGTCAACTGCGCTACACCGGGCACCCTTTCCAGGCGATACTGCAGTTGCTTCTCGACGAAATGCCGCAACGACTTGGGATCCTGGGTATCAGACGACACCGTCATGAACATGATAGGGAACTGCGAAATGTCAAACTTGAACATGATCGGCGGATCCATGTCTTCGGGAAGCGTGTTGCGCCGGCGGTCCAGGCGGATTCGCAATTCGTTGGCCGCCTCGTCGAGATTGGCGCCATAGTTGAAAGACACCGAGACGGAAGTCGATCCCTCGGTGGAAGAGGAACGGATCTCCTCGACGCCAGGGGCCGAGCTGAACGCTTCTTCCAGAGGCCGAGCGACGAGATTCTCCATTTCCTCAGGAGCCACGCCTGGGTATTCGGCTCGCACACTGATGGTGGGGTACACGATGTCGGGCATGAGATCTACGGGAAGCCGCACAAACGCAATGCCGCCGAGCAAGATCAGAATGAGGACCGCCATCAGAACCGTGACTGGCCGGTGGATCGAAAATTCAGATAGGCTCATCGTAGCGTGATCTTCAGTTTCGAAAAGCGGCTGAACGGGATTTTTCACTTGGCTGGCCTGAGGATTCGATCTGGCCAAACCAGCCGACTGCTCCAGCCGTTCTCACGGGATGAACAGAACAAGCGCTGATATCATCTCACCTTTTCACCTTCCGGCTAGCGCGGAGTCGTCGGGGACGGCGAGAGGGAAGAGGCCTCTAAGTTCCTGCCGGCGTCATCAGAAATTCGAATCTTGTCACCTTCGCGGAGCATGCTCGCTCCTCGGGCGATCACAGTTGTGCCCTCTTTCAGAGGAGACACCTCGACTTCGGCATCCACTGTCAGCCCTGGGTCGACCGGCATGAAAACCGGTGTTCCTGCTTGGTTGAGATAGACACCCGCCTGCTGCCCTCGATAAACTAGGGCCTCGCGAGGGATTAAGACGGCAGGACGGGTCGTCCCCAGATCCAGGGTGACACGCACGAACATTTCTGCCCTGAGCCCACCGTCGGGATTCGGGATCTCCACTTCGACCGTGGCACTGCGCGTAGAGGCGTCTAGTACTGGCCCAATTCGGGCCACGCGCCCCAGGAATCTTCGGTTGCCGAAGGCGTCTACTTCAACCGTTGCTTTGTTGCCTACACGCAGTTTGCCCACCTCGCGCTCGGGGACATTTGCTCTGGTGACCAGCGTCGCCAAATTGACCAGAGAGATGATGGGAGTGGAGGGAGTGACCAAAGCACCGACATCGACATGGCGCCGAGCCACGTGGCCGCTCATCGGTGCGTAGATCTTGCTTTGCGAAAGCCGAATGCTGAGTTCGTTGAGCTGTGCCTGCGCTTCTTGCTCCTGCGCCTGAGCCAATTGCAGCTGGGCTTCCACGACCTGGAACGCGGTGATGCGCGATTCGTAATCTTGCTTCGGAATCAGCCCCTCGCGCAGCAGCGTTTCCGCACGGCTTAGTTCTGCTTTTGAGTTCGCCAGTTGCGCGCGCCTTTGCTGGGACGAAGCACGCGCAACGGCTAACGCCGCCGCTGCCCGATTCACCTGCTGCTGCAGTTCGTCACCTTCGAGAACGGCGATCAGGTCTCCCTTCTTGACAGAATCGCCCAGCTCAAAAGCGATCTTCTCCATCCGCCCAGTGACCTTCGCCGTGACTTCCACCTGCTCTTTGGGGCGCAGTGAACCCGTGAGTAAGATCTCTTCTCTCACAGTCCCGGTGCGTGCCGCGGCAGTACCTACGGGCACTATGCGATCGCCTCCGGCTGTTTTCTTGGATGGGGCGCCGGCGGACTCTTGCCGGTAGATACTGTGAAGCCGGAGAGCTCCAGACACTGTTGCCGTCCCCAGCACAACGATCAGGCCAATCTTTTTACGTTTCGTCAACGCGTAGCCCCACGCTTCAGAAGCCTCAGGCTCGGTGGCCGTCAAGCAGAAAACTGGGCAGTCTGCATGCAGCCTGCCTGCATTGTCGGTCGAATCGCCTATCACTTGCAAGGAGATCAAGTAACAGGCGAAGGCCGGTTGGAGCAAGGTTTAGCGAAGCTTTCGTTGTCGAAGGCTGCCAGGCCGTTGTAGTCTCTAATGAAAGTCGTCAAATTCGAACGGCATGCGGTTGGCTTTGTTCCATCGGCTAGCCTTTGATTGAGATTCGGAAATTGTGGCGACCCGGGTTGAAGTGCCCGAACACACTGCCAGCGTCCCGCGGAGGGTTTTGCCTATGCATGAACGGTTACGATTCGCAAACCGAGTGCTTCGGCCGGAGGCTATAGTGCTCACGGCCCTGGTGCTGCCGTTGTCCGCGACATTGCTTGGGCAGCCGGCTGCAAAGGCTCGGCCGTCACCGGCGCTTAGCGAGATGAGCCGATCGATCGAGAACCTGTCGGCCCAGGTTTCTCCGGCGGTGGTTCAGGTTTTCGCGTCGGGCTTTCGAGTCACCCAGGCGAGTTCCTCTTAGAGGGTGTTTAAAAATCCGATGATAGATTGGAAATCCGCTGGACAAGTGAGATTCGATGCATTAAAAGAACATGGGAACCCAGATCAACAGCGAGGTCTCCCCTGTCGACTCCGATTGAAACGCAGCGCAAGAGCTACCCCAGTGACCTCAACGAGGCTCAGTGGGGCTTGATTGAATCGATGATTCCTAAGCCGAAGCGCGTTGGGCGGCCCGTCCAATATCCGCGGCGGGAGATTGTTAATGCCATTGTTTACCTGTTGCGGACCGGCTGCTCGTGGCGGCAATTGCCGCATGACCTGCCTCCTTGGTTGCTGG